>JBOGDY010000021.1:0-16271 GCA_050742955.1 Actinomycetes bacterium
GTGGCCATCCACTCGCCGAGCCGGTCCTTCTCGTGGGTCAGGTTGCGGATGTCGAACTCGGAGTACTCGAACTCCGGCGACCAGAACAGTGCGTCGAACGGGCAGACCTCGATGCAGATCCCGCAGTACATGCACAGCGAGAAGTCGATGGCGAACCGGTCGAGGACGGGACGCTGCCGCTCCCGCCCCCCGGGCGGCGCCGGGATCGTCTCCTTGTGCGAGTCGATGTAGATGCACCAGTCGGGACACTCACGGGCGCACAGCATGCAGCTCGTGCAGTTCTCCTCGAGCAGGGCGATGACGCCGCGGCTGCGCGGTGGCAGCTCCGGCTTCACGTCGGGGTACTGGTCGGTCACGGACCGGCGGGTCATCGTCCTCATCGTGACCGCGAGCCCCTTTGCGAGGCCGACGCCCGGGACGTCCATCAGCAGGCTCCCTTCACGAGACCGCCACCGCCACCACGCCGGTGACCGCCAGCTGGAGCAGCGCGACCGGCACCAGTCCCTGCCAGGCCAGCCGCTGCAGCTGGTCCTCGCGCAGTCGCGGGTAGGACACCCGCAGCCAGATGACGACGAAGGCGAGCACCATGGTCTTCAGCAGCGTCCAGAGCCAGCCCAGCCACTCGTCGTACGGGCCCTGCCAGCCGCCCAGGAAGAGCACCGTCGTCAGCGCGGACAGCACGACGATCCCGGCGTACTCGGCCAGCAGGAACAGGGCGAAGCGCAGGCCGGTGTACTCGGTGAACGCGCCGAAGATGATCTCCGAGTCGGCGACCGGCATGTCGAACGGTGGCCGCTGCAGCTCGGCCAGCCCGGCCACGAAGAACACCACGGCGCCGGGCAGCTGCCAGAGCAGCCACCACGGCTCCCACGCCTCGACGATGCCCTGCAGGGACAGCGTGCCGGCCGCCATCGCCACCGACGCCGCGGCCAGGATGAACGGCAGCTCGTAGGCCATCAGCTGCGCGGCGGTGCGCAGCCCGCCGAGGAGCGAGAACTTGTTGGCGCTGGCCCACCCGGCCATCAGCGCGCCGAGCACCCCGACCGCCATCACGGCGAGCACGAAGAACAGTCCGGCGTCGAGGTCCTGCCCGACCCAGCCGGGGTGGATCGGGATCGCGACGAGCACCACCAGGTAGGGGATCATCGCGACGGCCGGGGCGAGCTTGAACACCGTGCGGTCGGCGGCGGCCGGGACGATGTCCTCCTTCTGCGCGAACTTCACGCCGTCGGCGACCAGCTGCGCCCAGCCGTGGAAGCCCCCGGCGTACATCGGGCCGAGCCGGGACTGCATGTGCGCCATCGCCTTGTGCTCGGTCTGGCCGACCAGCAGCGGCAGCGTGAGGAAGGCACCGAGCACCAGCACGATGCGCAGCGCGACCTCGAGGACCTCGGTCACCTCGGCCCCCACGTCTCGGGGTCGGGGACACCCGGGGGCCTGTTCTTGCGCCGGCTCGGCGCGGCCCCGTGACCGGCGTCGGCGTCGCTCTCGCCCGGCTCCTTGGCACCCGGCCAGGCCTTCGCGGCGCGTGCCGCGAGCACGAAGTCCTTGCGCAGCGGGCGGCCCTCGAACCCGTCGGGCAGCAGCAGCGGCACCAGGTGGGGGTGGCCGTCGAAGAGCACGCCGAACATCTCGAACGTCTCGCGCTCGTGCCAGCTCGCGCCGGCATAGACCCCTGTCGCGGTCGCGAGGCGCGGGTCCGCCGCCGGGACCCGGGTCCGCAGCAGCAGGTGCTCGTGCCGGCCCACCGACCACACGTGGGCGACCACGTCGAACCCGGCCTCCTCGGCGTCGAGCTGGTCGACCGCGGTGAGCCAGTCGAAGAAGGTGAAGCCGAGGTCGTCGCGGGCGGCGGTCAGAGCGCCGAGCCACTGCGCCGGTACCACGTCCACCGTGAGCTGGCCGTAGGACTCATCTGTGCCGGCAACGGGGCCGATGCTCTCGGCGAGCCGGTCCACCGTCTCCTGCGTGGTCATCGGCCGTGATCACCGGCCATGGGGGCCACCGCCACCGTGCGGATCGGGCCGGCCGGCGACTGCGCCCGGTAGCGCTCGCCCAGCGACTCGGCGGCGATCTTCTCCTGCAGCTTGAGGATGCCCTGCAGCAGCGCCTCGGGCCGGGGCGGGCACCCGGGCACGTAGACGTCGACCGGCACGACCTGGTCGACGCCCTTGGTGACGCAGTAGGAGTCCCAGTAGGGCCCGCCGGAGTTGGAGCAGGCGCCGAAGGATATGACGTACTTCGGCTCGGGCATCTGCTCGTAGAGACGCTTGACGGCCGGCGCCATCTTGTCACTGACCGTGCCGCTCACGACCATCAGGTCGGCCTGCCGCGGCCCCGGCGCGAACGGGATCACCCCGAGCCTGATGAAGTCGTGGCGTGACATCGACGAGGCGATGAACTCAATGGCGCAGCAGGCCAGCCCGAAGTTGAACACCCACAGGCTGTAGCGACGGCCCCAGTTGAGCACCAGCCGCATCGGCTCCGGCGCGAACCGCTGCAGCGGTCCGACGGTCGGGTGCGGCAGGTCGGTCAGACCCACGACAGGACGCCCTTCCGCCAGGCGTAGACCAGGCCCACGGCCAGGAAGCCGAGGAAGACGAACATCTCCACCAGCGTCGCGGCGCCGAACCCGGGAGCGTCGAACACGGTGGCCCAGGGGAACAGGTAGATGGCGTCTACCGCGAAGATCACGTAGAGGTAGGAGAAGACGTAGTAGCGGATGTGGCTCTGGGCCCAGCCCTCGCCCACCGGGTCGACCCCACACTCGTAGGTCACCAGCTTGTCGCCGCCCGGCACCGTGGGCCGCAGCAGCCGGTTGGCCGTGAACGCCACCGTGACGAACGCCACACCGACCAGCGCCATGATGCCGACCAGCGCGTAGCCGCCGTAGAAGCCGTCCACGCCCGCCTCCTCCTGTCCCCCTCAGCGCAGCCTAGCGATGTCGGCGCGGCCTGCCGAGCATGTGGCACGCCACGCGGGCGGCTCCTCCGCACGGAGCCTGCCTGGGGTGACGCACCGTCCGACGTAGGATCGATCTGTGGCCAAGCACGTGGAACAGCTCAACCGGGTGATCATCCGGTTCGCCGGCGACTCCGGCGACGGGATGCAGCTGACGGGCGACCGGTTCACCACCGAGACTGCGTCCTTCGGCAACGACCTGTCGACGCTGCCCGACTTCCCCGCGGAGATCCGGGCACCCGCCGGGACGCTGCCCGGGGTCTCGGCGTTCCAGCTGCACTTCGCCGACCACGACATCATGACGCCGGGCGACCGCCCGGACGTGCTGGTGGCCATGAACCCGGCGGCGCTGAAGGCCAACGTGCGCGACCTGGCCCCGGGCGCGGACATCATCGTGAACACCGACGAGTTCACCAAGCGCAACCTGACCAAGGTCGGCTACGAGGCGAGCCCGCTCGACGACGGGTCCCTCGACTCCTTCACCCTGCACCCGGTCGGGCTGACGTCGATGACCGTGGAGGCGCTCAAGGAGTTCGACATCACCAAGAAGGAGGCCGAGCGGGCGAAGAACATGTTCGCGCTCGGCCTGCTGTCGTGGCTCTACCACCGCCCGACCGAGGGGACCCTGGCCTTCCTGCGGCAGAAGTTCGCCAAGAACCAGCCGATCATGGCGGCCAACGTGGCGGCCTTCAACGCCGGCTGGAACTTCGGGGAGACGACCGAGGACTTCTCGGTCTCCTACGAGGTCAAGCCGGCGAGCCTGCCCTCGGGCGTCTACCGCAACATCTCCGGCAACCTCGCCCTGTCCTACGGGCTGGTGGCCGCCTCCCAGCGCAGCGGGCTGCCGCTTTTCCTGGGGTCCTACCCGATCACCCCCGCCTCCGACATCCTGCACGAGCTCTCGAAGCACAAGCAGTTCGGCGTGCGGACCTTCCAGGCCGAGGACGAGATCGCCGCGGTGGGGGCGGCGCTGGGAGCGGCCTACGGCGGGTCGCTGGCGGTGACGTCGACATCCGGGCCGGGCCTGGCCCTGAAGGCGGAGACGATCGGGCTCGCGGTGTCCCTCGAGCTGCCGCTGATCGTGGTGGACGTGCAGCGGTCCGGTCCCTCGACCGGGATGCCGACCAAGACCGAGCAGGCCGACCTTCTGCAGGCGATGTTCGGGCGCAACGGTGAGGCACCGGTCCCGATCGTGGCGCCCAGGTCACCGGCCGACTGCTTCGACACGGCCCTGGAGGCCGCGCGGATCGCCACGACCTACCGGGTGCCGGTGATCATCCTGTCCGACGGCTACCTCGCCAACGGCTCCGAGCCGTGGCGGATCCCGGAGGTCGCCGACCTGCCGGAGCTGGCCGTGGAGCTCGCCACCGAGCCCAACGCCGAGGTGGGCGGCAGGCCCGCGTTCCACCCCTACGTCCGCGACCCCGAGACGCTGGCCCGGCCGTGGGCGGTCCCGGGCACGCCGGGTCTCGAGCACCGGATCGGTGGCATCGAGAAGGCCGACGGCACCGGCAACATCTCCTACGACCCGGTCAACCACGACCTCATGGTGCGGACCCGCCAGGCCAAGGTCGACGGCATCGCCGCGACGATCCCGCCGACCGAGGTCGACGACCCGACCGGCGACGCCAAGGTGCTGGTGCTCGGCTGGGGCTCGACGTACGGCCCCATCGGCGCGGCCTGCCGCGACGTCCGCCAGGCCGGCATCGACGTCGCGCAGGCCCACGTGCGCCATCTGAACCCGTTCCCCTCCGATCTCGGCCAGGTGCTCGCGCGCTACGACAAGGTGCTGGTGCCGGAGATGAACCTCGGCCAGCTCGCGCTGCTCGTGCGCGCGAAGTACCTGGTGGACGCGATCGGCTACAACAAGGTGCGTGGCCTGCCCTTCAAGGCGGACGAGCTCGCATCGGTGATCGAGGAGGTCGCCGCCCAGTGACCGAGAACCGCTACCCCTCCCTCGACCTCGTGCCCAAGGCGCGCGACCCGCAGTCGGCCAAGGACTTCAAGACCGACCAGGAGGTCCGCTGGTGCCCTGGCTGTGGCGACTACGCGGTCCTGGCGGCCGTGCAGTCGTTCATGCCCGAGCTGGGCCTGGCGCGGGAGAACATCGTGTTCGTCTCCGGCATCGGCTGCTCGTCGCGGTTCCCCTACTACATGGACACCTACGGGATGCACTCCATCCACGGGCGTGCCCCGGCGATCGCGACGGGGCTGGCGGCCTCGCGGCCCGACCTGTCGGTGTGGGTCGTCACCGGCGACGGCGACGCGCTGTCCATCGGCGGCAACCACCTCATCCACGCGCTGCGGCGGAACGTGAACCTGAAGATCCTGCTGTTCAACAACCGGATCTACGGGCTGACCAAGGGGCAGTACTCCCCCACCTCCGAGCTGGGCAAGATCACCAAGTCGACGCCGATGGGCTCGCTGGACGCCCCGTTCAACCCGGTGGCGCTGGCCCTGGGTGCCGAGGCGACGTTCGTGGCCCGCTCGATCGACTCCGACCGCAAGCACCTCACGTCCGTGCTCCAGGCCGCCGCCGCCCACCGCGGCACCGCGTTCGTCGAGATCTACCAGAACTGCAACATCTTCAACGACAACGCCTTCGAGCCGTTGAAGGACCCCGAGACCCGCGACGACTTCACCATCAGGCTCGAGCACGGCCAGCCGATCCGCTGGGGCGCCGAGGGGCAGCATGGGGTGGCCCGCTCGCCCGACGCGTCGCTGAAGGTGGTCGAGGTGGCCAAGGCCGGCGAGGATGCCATCGTGGTGCACGACGCGCACGCCGCGGACCCTTCCCACGCGTTCGACCTGTCCCGGCTGGCCGACATCTCGCTGGCCCGCACGCCGATCGGTGTGTTCCGCGCTGTCGACCGGCCGGTCTACGACGACCTGATGCGCGAGCAGATCGAGAATGCCCGTGACACCCAGGGCGTCGGCGACGGCCAGGACCGGCTGGCGGGCCTGCTCGCCGGCACCGACACCTGGACGGTCGGCTGACCCCCGGCTCCGAAATGATCACGCTAGCGTGATCATTTGACCCTGACCGAGGCAAGTTGGCCGCTGTTGGGGTGCGTCCGCCTCGGTCGGGCCCGGTTCGACCGGGTCGGCCGGGGGCCGGCCGGATCGTGAGACAGCAGCAAAGAGGTTGGACACTCCTGACAGGGGTGGGTTAGCGTCGGTCGGGTGAGCGAGGTCAGGCGCGGGACGGCGTACGGCGCCGCGGCGTACCTGCTCTGGGGCCTGTTCCCCCTCTACTGGCCGCTGCTGGAGCCCGCCGGGTCGGTCGAGATCCTGGCCCACCGGGTCGTCTGGTCGCTCGGCGTGGTGCTGGTGATCCTGGCCGCCCGGCACAGCTGGGGGTGGCTTAGACCGCTGGCCGGCGACCGCCGGGCGATGACGCGCCTGGTCACCGCGTCGGTGCTGATCGCGGTCAACTGGTGCACCTACATCTACGGCGTCAACAACGAGCACGTCGTGGAGACCTCGCTCGGCTACTTCATCAACCCGATCGTGACGGTCATGATCGGCGTCCTCGTCCTGAGCGAGCGTCTGCGCCCCGGCCAGTGGGCGGCGGTCGGGCTCGGCACGATCGCCGTGGTCGTGCTCGCCGTCGACTACGGCCGGCCTCCGTGGATCGCCCTGACCCTCGCGTTCACGTTCGCGTTCTACGGCTTGCTGAAGAAGCAGGTCGGTACGACGGTAGGTGCCGTCCAGTCGCTGACAGTGGAGACGGCCGTGCTGTTCATCCCCGCGCTGGCCTGGCTGGTCACCCTCGAGGTGCAGGGCGAGGCCCAGTTCGGCCACGACGGACCGGGCGCCGGCCTGCTGCTGGCCAGCGCCGGGGTGGTGACGGCGATCCCTCTGCTGTTCTTCGCCGCGGCCGCCCGTCGGGTGCCGCTCACGGTGCTGGGCCTGTTGCAGTACCTCGCCCCGGTCCTGCAGTTCCTCACCGGCGTGCTGCTCTACGACGAGCCGATGCCCACGTCACGGCTGGCCGGCTTCGCCCTCGTCTGGGCCGCGCTGGTCGTGCTCACCTTCGACGGACTGGCCAACCGGCGCCGGGTGCGACGACGCACCATCGACGAAGTGCAGGCCGCGGCCTACGCCTGACGGGTCACGCCGAGCGGGTGACCACGACCTCGCAGAGGGACTCCAGAGCCGAGCGGGCGGGGCCCGCCGGCAACGGGTCGAGGACCGCGCGGGCGTCGTCGGCCCAGCGCCGCAGCTCGGCCCGGGCGGCGTCGATCGCCGGGTGGGCTCGCAGCAGCCGCAGGGCCTCGGCGTGCCGGCCGTCGTCGTCGAGACCGGTGTCGAGCAGCTCGAGCAGCCGTTGGTCCCGCGGTCCGGCCGCCGCCCGGACCAGCAGCACGGGGAGCGTGGGGACGCCCTCGCGCAGGTCGGTTCCGGGTGTCTTGCCGGAGACCGCGGTCTCGGAGGCGACGTCGAGCAGGTCGTCGGAGAGCTGGAAGGCGACCCCGATGCGCTCACCGAAGCGGGTCATCACGTCGACGACGGTCTCGTCGGCGCCGGACAGCAGCGCCCCGAACCTGCCCGAGGTCGCGATCAGCGAACCGGTCTTGTCTGCGACCACGGACAGGTAGTGCCCGACCGCGTCGGTCCCGTCGACGGGCCCTACCGTCTCCCGGATCTGCCCGGTGACCAGCCGCTCGAAGGTGCGGGCCTGCAGGCGGACACACTCGGGACCGAGGTCGGCGAGGATGTCCGACGCCCTGGCGAAGAGGAAGTCGCCGGTCAGGATCGCGACGGTGTTGTCCCAGCGGGCGTTGGCACTGGCAGCGCCCCGCCGCAGCAGTGCCTCGTCCATGACGTCGTCGTGGTAGAGCGTGGCCAGGTGGGTCAGCTCGACGACCACTGCCGACGGGACGATGCCGGGCGCGTGCCGGTCGCCGAACTGCGAGGCCAGCAGCACGAGCAGCGGTCGGAACCGCTTGCCGCCGGCCTCGACCAGGTGGCGGGACGCCTCGGTGACGAAGGGGTAGTCGCTCTTCACCGCGTCGCGCAGCAGCTCCTCGACGGCAGTCATGCCCGCCCGCAGGTCGGCCTCCAGGAGGGGGTCGGCGGTGGGCAGCCCGATGGGGGCGGCGGTCACGGCGGCGCCTCCTTCCTGTGGTCGGTCAGCGGACGAACTGGGAAGCCTGGCCGGCCAGGTCGAGCACCGGAGTCGGCCAGACGCCGAGCACCACGGTAACGACAACCCCCAGGGCGATGGCCAGCGTGGTCATGGCGCTCGGCACCGCGACCGCGGGGCCGTCGGGGGCGGGTGCGGAGAAGAACATCAGCACGATCACGCGGAAGTAGAAGAACGCTGCCACGGCGCTCATCACGACGCCGACGACGACCAGCGGGACGGCATCGCCCTCGATCGCGGCGGCGAAAACCGCGAACTTGCCGGTGAAGCCACTGGTCAGGGGGATGCCGGCCAGCGCGCCGAGGAACAGCGTGAACGTCCACGCCACGATCGGCGAGCGCCGCGCCAGCCCGGCCCACTGCGAGAGGTGGGTCGCCTCGCCGGCCGCGTCACGGACCAGCGTGACCACGGCGAACGCCCCGATGGTGGTGAAGCCGTAGGCGAGCAGGTAGAACAGCACGCTGGAGACGCCGAGCACCTCGCCGTCCTCGGTGACGGCGTCGGTCGCGACCAGGCCGGTCAGGACGAACCCGGCGTGCGCGATGGACGAGTAGGCCAGCATCCGTTTGACGTCGGTCTGGGTGATCGCGACCACGGAGCCGACCACCATGGTGACGACGGCGACCCCCCACATCATCGGCTGCCAGTCCCAGGCCAGCCCGCCGACGCCGACATAGAACACCCGCAGCAGGGCGCCGAACGCGGCGACCTTGGTGCATGCCGCCATGAAGCCGGTGATCGGGGTCGGCGCCCCCTGGTAGACGTCGGGTGTCCACGAGTGGAACGGCACCGCACCCACCTTGAACAGCAGCCCGACGGCGAGCAGCGCGGTGCCCATCAGCAGCATGGTCTCGCCGCCGGCGTTCGAGCTGACCGCCTCGGCGATGCCCGACAGCCGCACCGTGCCCGCGTAGCCGTAGAGCAACGCGACGCCGTACAGGAAGAACGCCGAGGAGAAGGCACCGAGCAGGAAGTACTTGAGCGACGCCTCCTGGCTGAGCAGCCGACGCCGCCGGGCCAGGCCGCACAACAGGTAGAGCGGCAGCGACAGCACCTCGAGCGCCACGAACATCGTGAGGAGGTCGTTGGATGCGGGGAACAGCAGCATGCCGCCGACCGCGAACATGAACAGCGGGAACACCTCGGTCTGCGTGACACCGGTCGCCGTCAGCAGCCGCTCGCTCTCCGAGCCCGGCGCGGACGACCCGGCCGAGGTGAAGACGCCGCCCGTGTCCAGCGAGCGCTCGGCCGACGTGAGCAGGCCGGGGATCGCCAGCAGCAGGATCGTGCCCTGCAGGAACAGTGCCGGTCCGTCGACGGCGACCGCGCCCTGCGCCACGATGGCGTAGTCGCCGGCCAGGGTCACGACCGAGACCAACGCCGCGACCAGGCCGCCGACGGCCAGGACCAGCTGCACCTCGTGGCGGCGTCGCCGGCCCATGAACGCCTCGATGAGCACACCGAGTACGGCGACGCCGAACACGATCAGCATCGGCATGAGCTGGCGGTACTCGACACTCGGGGTCTCGAAGGGCGCCGCCAGCACCGTGAGATGCGTCGAAGTGCTCACTCTGGCGTCCCTTCCGCGGCCGGAGAGACCGGTCGCGGGTCCTGCTGCCCGGTCTGCTGCATGGTGCGCTCCACGGCCGGGTTGATGACGTCGAGGACCGGCTTCGGATAGAAGCCCAACGCGATCATGACCGCCACGAGAGGAGCCACGACCCATGCCTCGCGGACGTTGAGGTCACGCAGGCCCCTGGTCGACTCGGTCGGCTCACCGGCCATGGTCCGCTGGTACATCAGCAGGATGTAGACCGAGGCCAGGATGATGCCGATGGTCGCGAGGACCGCCGCGACCTCGTAGCGGGAGAAGGTGCCGACGAGCACCAGGAACTCGCTGACGAACGTCGACAGACCGGGCAGCGCCAGGCTGGACAGGCCGGCCACGAGGAACGTGCCGGCCAGCATCGGCGCGACCTGCGCCACCCCGCCGTAGTCGGCGATGAGCCGCGAGCCGCGCCGTCTGATCAGGAACCCGGCGATCAGGAAAAGCGCCGCGGTGGAGAAGCCGTGGTTGACCATGTAGAGCGTCGACCCCGACTGGCCCTGCGTCGTCATCGCGAAGATGCCGAGCACGATGAAGCCGAAGTGGGACACCGAGGTGTAGGCGATCAGCCGCATCATGTCGGTCTGCCCGATCGCCAGCAACGCGCCGTACAGGACGCTGATGACCGCCAGGGTCACCACCACGGGTGTGGCCCACTCCGAGGCATCCGGGAACAGCGGCAGGCAGAACCGGATCATGCCGAACGTGCCGACCTTGTCGAGCACGCCGACCAGCAGCACTGCGCCGCCCGGAGGTGACTCCGCCGCCGCGTCCGGCAGCCAGGTGTGCACCGGCCACAGCGGCGCCTTGATGGCGAACGCGACGAAGAAGCCGAGGAACAGCAGGCGTTCGGTGCTGGCGGAGACGTCGAGACCGAGCAGGTTCTCGAACAGGAACGCCTGGTCACCGCCGTCGGAGGCGATGAAGAGCCCGACGACCGCGGCCAGCATGAGCAGGCCGCCGAAGAGGCTGTAGAGCAGGAACTTCACCGCGGCGTACTGTCGCTGCGCCCCACCGTAGGAGCCGATGACGAAGTACATCGGCACGAGCATGGCCTCGAACAGGACGTAGAACAGAAAGACGTCGGTGGCCGCGAAGACCCCGATCATGAACGTCTCGAGCAGCAGCAGCAGCGCGAAGTAGGCGTTGACGCTGCGCCGCCCGCCCTCCGCGTCGTGCCAGGACGCGAGGATGACCACGGGTATCAACACCGCCGCCAACGCGATCAGCACCAGCGCGATGCCGTCGATGCCGACCGCATAGCTCACGCCGAACTGCGGGATCCACTCGTAGGTCTCGGTGAGCTGGAACAGCTGGTCCGAACCGGCGTCGAACCGGAGGGACACGACGACCGTCAGCGCGAGCACCACCAGCGAGACGGCGAGCGCCACCTGCTTGGCCAGCAGCTCGCGGCCCCGGGGCAGCGAGCCGACCACCACCGAGCCCGCGAGCGGGACGGCGGCCAGGGTCGTGAGCCAGGGGAAGTCGTTCACGTCAGTCTCTCGATCGCCGTCGTCACAGCTAGAGCCTCACCAGGAGCATGGCGCCGACCACGAGGGCCGCGCCCCCGAACATGGACAGGGCGTAGGAGCGGACGAAGCCGGTCTGCAGCCGCCGGGAGCGGCTGGACGTGCCGCCGATGAGGGCGGCGAGCCCGTTGACTGCACCGTCGACCACCCGGTTGTCGAAGAACACCAGGGACCGGGTGAGGTACTGGCCGGGTCGCATGAACAGGGACTCGTTGATGGCGTCCTGGTAGAGATCGCGGCGCGCGGCCCGGGTGGCCCACGAACCGACCGGCGCGGTCTGCGGGACGTCGCGGCGCAGGTAGGTCGTCCAGGCCAGGGCCGCTCCGACCCCGACGAGGACCAGCGTCAGCACCGTGATCACCCACAGCGGCATGACCAGGTGCTCCTCCCCGTGCTCGCCGACGACCGGCTCGAGCCAGCTCTGGATCGCCCCGGTCGGACCGAGCAGCACACCGAGGAAGGCCGACCCCAGGGCGAGGATGACCAGTGGGATGGTCATCACCGGCGCCGACTCGTGGGGATGGACGTCGTCGGTCCAGCGGCGCTTGCCGTGGAAGGTCATGAAGAACAGCCGGCTCATGTAGAAGGCGGTGACGCCGGCGCCGATCATGGCGGCCAGGCCGAACACCCACGGCCGCCAGCCCTCCCCGTCGAAGGCGGCCTCGATGATGGCGTCCTTGCTCCAGTAGCCGGACAGGCCGGGGAAGCCGATGATGGCGAGCCAGCCGAGGCCGAAGGTGACCCACGTGACCTTCATGACCAAAGCGAGCGCGCCGTAGCGGCGCATGTCGACCTGGTCGTCCATGCCGTGCATGACGGAGCCGGCGCCGAGGAACAGGCCGGCCTTGAAGAAGCCGTGCGTGAGCAGGTGGAAGATCGCGAAGGCGTAGCCGACGGGGCCGAGGCCCGCGGCCAGCATCATGTAGCCGATCTGGCTCATCGTGGAGGCGGCCAGCGCCTTCTTGATGTCGTCCTTGGCGCACCCGACGATCGCCCCGAAGATGAGGGTCAGCGCGCCGACGATGACGACCACCAGCTGGGCGTCCGGTGCACCGTCGAAGACGGGCGCGGACCGCACGATGAGGTAGACCCCGGCGGTGACCATGGTCGCCGCGTGGATCAGCGCCGACACCGGCGTCGGGCCGGCCATGGCGTCACCCAGCCAGGACTGCAGCGGGAACTGCGCCGACTTGCCGCACGCGCCGAGCAGCAGCATCAGCCCGATCGCGGTCAGGACGCCCTCGCCGGCGCCCTCGGCCGAGCCGAGCACGCCAGCGAAGCTGGTCGTCCCGAACTGCGCGAACATGATCATGATGGCGATGGACAGCCCGAAGTCGCCGGCCCGGTTGACGACGAAGGCCTTCTTGGCGGCGGCGGCGTAGTCGGGGCGATGGCTCCAGAAACCGATGAGCAGGTACGACGCGAGCCCGACGCCCTCCCAGCCGACGTAGAGCACGAGATAGCTGTCGGCGAGCACCAGCAGCAGCATCGCCGCGACGAACAGGTTCAGGTAGCCGAAGAACCGCCGGCGGTCGCGGTCGTGCTCCATGTAGCCGATCGAGTAGACGTGGATCAGCGAGCCGACGCCGGTGACCAGGAGCACGAAGCACATCGACAGCTGGTCGACCAGCAGTCCCGCGTCGACGTCGAAGCCACCGGCATGCACCCACTCGAACAGGTGCTGCCCCACCGACCGGTCCTCGGCGTCTCGGCCCAGCATCGCGAAGAACATCACCGCGCCCAGGATGAACGCGGCCAGGGGCGCCGCGGTCCCGACCAGGTGGCCGAACCGGTCGGTGCGCCGGCCGCCCAGCAGCAGCACCGCGGCACCCAGCAGCGGCAGCGCGATGAGCAGCCAGCTCAACCCGAAGACGCCGGTGGCGTCAGCGGCCTCCGGGGCCTGCGCGGCGAGGGACGTCGTCATTGGTGGCAGTCCTAGTACTTGAGCAGGTTGGCGCCGTCGACCGAGGCCGAACGTCGGGTGCGGAAGATCGTCACGATGATGGCGAGGCCCACCACTACCTCGGCAGCCGCAACCACCATCACGAAGAACGCGATGACCTGGCCGTCGAGGTTGCCCTGCATCCGCGCGAACGTGACGAACGCCAGGTTGGTGGCGTTGAGCATCAGCTCGACGCACATGAAGACCACGATCGCGTTACGTCGCAGCAGCACCCCGGCGGCGCCGATCGAGAAGAGCAGCGCGGACAGGTAGACGTAGTTCATCGGGTTCATCGCTGCTCCTCCGTCTCGTCGTCGAGGGGCGCGATCTCGCGCGAGCCCGGCGCCTCGCGGATGTCGCCGCGAGCCAGCAGGACCCGTGACACGGACACGTCGGCCGGTGTGCCGTCCGGCAGCAGGGCGGGGGTGTCGACGGCGTTGTGCCGGGCGTAGACGCCCGGGCCCGGCAGCGGTGCCGGGTTGGCGCCACCGCGGAAGCGCGCCCGCGACAGCTCTGGCTGGGTCAGCCGGCGCTCGTAGCGCTCGCGGTGGGCGAGGATCATCGCTCCCATCCCCGCGGTGATGAGCAGCGCGCTGGTGACCTCGAAGGCAAAGACGTAGGTGGAGAAGATGAGGTTGGCCAGGCCCGGCACGTTGCCGTCGGCGTTGGCCTCGGCGAGGCCACGGTTGGCCATCACGACGTCGCCGATGCCGAACAGCAGCAGGACAGCGAAGCCGACGGCCACCAGCAGCGCGGCCACCCGCTGGCCGCGCAGCGTCTCGACCAGGGAGTCGGCCGAGTCGACGCCCACCAGCATGAGCACGAACAGGAACAGCATCATGACCGCGCCGGTGTAGACCACCACCTGCACGACACCGAGGAAGGGGGCGTCCTGCGCGAGGTAGAGCACGGCCAGGCTGAGCATGGTGACGGCCAGCAGCAGGGCGCTGTGCACGGCCTTCCTCGACAGGAGCATCGAGATGGATGCGAGCACGGCCAGGGGGGCCAGCAGCCAGAACGTGACGGCCTCACCCGTGCCCGTCTCGGTCACAGTCTGCGCGGCTGCGACGTAACCGGTCACTGCGCCTCCCGTCCGTCCTGGGAGTGGTCCGCGGCGTACTGCTCCTGGGCGCGGCTGGCCCGGGTGACCCGGCCGCTGTAGTAGTCCTTCTCGTCGGTGCCCTCGACCATCGGGTGCGGAGCATCGACCATGCCCGGCAGCAGCGGCGCGAGCAGATCCTGCTTCTCGAAGATGAGGCTCGCCCGCGAGAAGTCGGCCAGCTCGTACTCGTTGGTCATGGTCAGGGCCCGGGTCGGGCACGCCTCGATGCACAGCCCGCAGAAGATGCACCGCAGGTAGTTGATCTGGTAGACGCGGCCGTAGCGCTCACCGGGTGAGAACCGGGCGGCGTCGGTGTTGTCGGCACCCTCGACGTAGATGGCGTCGGCCGGGCAGGCCCACGCGCACAGCTCGCACCCGATGCACTTCTCCAGGCCGTCGGCGTGCCGGTTGAGCATGTGCCGGCCGTGGAACCGTGGCTCGGTCGGCCTCTTCTCGTCGGGGTACTGCTCGGTGACGACGGACTTGAACATGGTCGCGAAGGTGACCGCGAAGCCGCTGAGCTGGTTCATCGCTCCTCCTCCGTCGGGCTCGCCGATCCGGTCAGGGCCGGTGTGGGAGGAAGGGACTGGCCAGGCATCGGCGGCACCGGGTGCCCGCCGGCCATCGGGTCGAACTCGGCCTCGGCCGGCTCGGCCGGCTCGCTGTCGCCTCGCCGCGCGGCCATCATGTCCCAGACGAAGGTCAGCGCGATCGCGACGAGAGCAGCGCCACCGACGTAGATCGCCAGGTCGCGCGTCTGGACGTCGTACTCGGCGTTGACCGCGCGGAACGTCGCGACCAGCAGCAACCAGGCCAGCGAACCCGGGATCAGCCACTTCCAGCCCAGCGCCATGAACTGGTCGTAGCGCATCCGCGGCAGCGTGCCGCGCAGCCAGATGAAGAAGAACAGGAAGGCGAGCAGCTTGACGGTGAACCACAGCATCGGCCACCAGCCGCTGTTGGCACCCGCCCAGATCGAGCTGACCCCCCATGGAGCATGCCACCCGCCGAGGAACAGCGTGGTCGCCAGCGCCGAGACGGTGACCATGTTGATGTACTCCGCCAGGAAGAACAGCGCGAACTTCAGCGAGGAGTACTCGGTGTGGAAGCCGCCGACCAGCTCGCCCTCGGCCTCCGGAAGGTCGAAGGGCGCGCGGTTGGTCTCGCCGACCATGGAGATCACGTAGATCAGGAAGGACGGGAACAGCACCACGGCGTACCAGAACGGTCCCTGCGCCGCGACGATCTCCGACGTCGACATCGACCCCGCGTAGAGGAACACCCCCACGAACGACAGACCCATCGCGACCTCGTAGGAGATCAGCTGGGCGGTGGAGCGCAGCCCACCCAGCAGCGGGTAGGTGGAGCCACTCGACCAGCCCGCCAGCACGATGCCGTAGATGCCGACCGAGGCCACGGCCAGGATGTAGAGAACCGCGACGGGGAGGTCTGTCAGCTGGAGGTTGGTCTGGTGACCGGCGATCGAGACCTGCGGGCCGAACGGTATGACGGCGAAGGCCATGAAGGCCGGGGTCGCCGACAGGACCGGCGCCAGGATGAAGACCGCCCTGTCGGCGGCCTTCGGGATGATGTCCTCCTTGAGCGCGAGCTTGATGCCGTCGGCCAGGCTCTGCAGCAGCCCGAACGGGCCCACCCGGTTGGGGCCGATGCGGTGCTGCATACGCGCCACGACGCGTCGCTCCCACCAGATCGTGAACAGAGTCGTCAGCACGAGGAAGACGAAGACGAAGACCGCCTTGCCGATCACCAGCCACCAGGGGTCGGTCCCGAAGCCCTCGACGAGGGGTGCGGCCTGCGAGGAACCGGTCACGCGCCACCACCACGGGAGAGGCGGACCAGCGCACCGGAGCCGGCGGCCAGCTCCCGACGCACGGGTGCGCCGGCCGAGTTGGTGGGCAGCCACACGACGCGGTCGGTCATCGGGGTCACCCGGACCGGGAGGGTGAGAGAGCCGGCACCGG
>JBOGDY010000022.1:0-16247 GCA_050742955.1 Actinomycetes bacterium
CTGGTCGGCCTGGATGGTTCCGAGGACGTCTCGCATCCGGGCCGACCGGCTGCCGCCCAGGCTGGCGATGAAGGCGGACTGGTCGTCGAGCGCGGCGTGCTGTTCAAACCCGTCCGAGGTGAACACCTCGTCCCAGTAGTCGCCGATCCGGCCGCGGGTCCAGCGATACCTGCGGCGGCTCGCCAGTCCCATCGGGTTGGCGTGGGTCGCTCCGAAGAACGGCTCGGCCGCGGGCGAGCGCCAGTCGAGCAGCAGCCGACGACCGGTGCTGTCCGTCAGGCCGAGCCGTCCGACGTACACGGGCTCGGGGTTGTCGGCGGAGACGATGTGTCCCAGGCACAGATCCAGACCGAAGCGACGCAGGGCGCGAAGGCGAGCGGTCAGCCGGTGGATCTCCAGGTCCCGGTCCATCGCCTCCTGACCTATGCCGCCGGTCGCCTTGCGCTGGGCATCGAGGCGGTCGGACAGGTCGGCGATCGACTGCTCGAGGCTCTCCGCGATGGCTGCGAAGTGCTGCTCGTCGCGGGCGATCAGCGTCGGGTCGGCCTTGGGGCTGAGGTGGTCGGGGAGGTCGAACGCACTGGTAGCCAGAGGGTTCACGCGGGTACCGACATCGACACATCCAGCACAACATTGCTCATCGAAAACGTCCTCCGCACCCGCCGCCGCCATCAGCCGCCGGTCTTGAAGTCGGAGCTGGCCCGACCGGCCCGACATCCACGCGAGCGACGAGTCTGCGGCACGACCCGGGTCTTGCCGCAAGCCCCCCAGCGCGCTATACATTGAGAGTGGAAGGGAGTTGGACTCCTTTCCATTTTTCGTGCGCTCTCTTCACCCAGGCTGCCCCCGTGAAGAAGGCCGTCGGCAAATCTCCCGGGCGAAATGGAGAGCCGGTCGGCAAAGATGGAGTCATGGTGTCGAGGCTCGAGGTGATCGCGTGGCCGGTTCGGACCGAGCGACTCTCGCTTCGCCCTGCGGTCGAGTCAGACCTCGACGCGACGTGGCGGATCCGACGGACAGAGGACGTCAGCCGATGGCTGACCTCCGCGCCAACGAACCGTGAGGACTACCGCGCGGCGTTCGAGGATCCCGAACGGCTGGCCAGGACGATTGTCGTTGAACTCGACGGCGTGGTCATCGGCGACCTGATGCTCCGGATCGAGGACGCGTGGAGTCAGTCAGAAGTGGCGGCGCAGGCACAAGACGTGCAGGCAGAGCTCGGGTGGTGCCTAGACCCCCGGCACGGAGGTTGTGGCTACGCCACCGAGGCCGTCGAGGCCCTGATCCGGCTGTGCTTCCAGGACCTCGCCCTGCGTCGTGTCACGGCCAACTGCTTCGCCGACAACGAGAGCTCGAGGCGTCTCATGGAGCGGCTTGGCATGCGCCGCGAGGCCCACGCGCTCCGTGACTCACTGCACCGATCGGGTGCATGGCTCGATGGCATGAGCTATGCCCTTCTCGCGGACGAGTGGCGGGACCGGCGTCCCTCGGGTGGCTGAAGTCAACAGACGTCCTGCATCTGCCGAACCGTCGGGCGGACGCTGAGCATCGCGGCGAGAACCTATGCGTCCGGATCCCACCCGGCATAGTTCATCATCGCTGGCGTCGTGTGGCTCGTCGCCGGCAACAACGGCTCGGATCCAGAACCGCTCGTCGTCGACGGCGAGGTGGTGCACCAGCTGCACCGCGACCATCCGGACGGCAGCGTCGACAGGCTTACGGTTGCTTCGTCAAGACCTTCAAGGGCCTCGAATATGTGGCGGCGCTGTGTCAAGCGGTCCCGTCGCGCGGTTCGAGGACGATCACGGGCGTCTCGGTCGACCGCCGGCCGGCATACGCGTCGAGCTTCGGATCGACTGCAACCCAACGTTGCCACAGCCGATCACGCTCCTCCCCCGCGGCAGGGCGTGCGCGCACAGGGCGCGGATGCTGGCGCGCCAATCGAACGACGGCGTCCGGGTGCGCCTCGAGGTTGAGCCACCACGAGGGATGGCCCTCGTCCCAGCCGTTCATCGCGAGCGCGACGAGGTTGGGGCCGTCTTCGAGGTAGCCGATGATGACGCTGCGCTCTTGCCCGGACTTCCGTCCGATGGTCGTGACGCGCAGCGCACCCCAGCCGCGCTTGTTCGACGTGGTCCACAGGAATCGGCCGCCACTGAGTCGATAGAGCGCGCGATGAGCGCGCCATGCCGTGTGTACGAACCACGGCGGCGGGACTTTCGGTGGTCGGGCTGCCTTGCTCATGGCTATACCTCCCGTACGGGCGGCTCTTCCACGGTACGCCTGCATCCGAACGGCACGGGCGGTCATCGCATCAGGCCGGACGGGTGGATCACAGGTCCTTGCGCAGGAAGGACGCCGCCGCCAGCCCCCAGACCATCGCCACCCACACCGCGGCCCACGCGAGGTAGGTGGCCGTCAGCGGCGCTGCGCTGAGGAACGGGAAGGCCTCGACGTCCGCGCCGCCGAACGTGACGAACACCGACGGGTCCTGGAACGCGTGCATCGCCCCTTGCCACAGGCCGTCCGTGGGCAGCAGCACCCGTGACACGGTGCCGACACGTGCGACGGCGTCGTTGCCGAGGGACTCGCCCAGGCCGCCCACCACACCAGCCACCCAGGTGGTGCCGAACAGGCCGACCGCGACCACGCCCGACGCCATCGGCGAGATGGCTGTCGAGAGCAGGAGGGCGAGGGTGAGCAGCACGGTCGTCTGGGCCGCGAGCAGCGCGAGAGCGGTCGCCGGGTCCGGCGGCCAGTAGTCCACGGTCGCCCGTACGACGAGGCACTGGGCCAGGCCGGCGAGGACGACGAAGCCGGTCCCGAAGGCCACCAGCCCCAGCCACTTGCCGAGCAGGAAGGCGGACCGTCGGATCGGCCGGGCCAGCACCGCCAGCGCGATGCCCGACTCCGTCTCGCCCGCCAGCGTGGGGCCAGCGAGGAAGGCGGTCCCCAGCGCTGCGATGAGGCTGAAGCCGAACATCACCAGGTTGAGCAGGATCGACGCGGTGAGCCGGGCCTCGCCGCTGGTGAGCGTGCCGCCGTCCGACTCTGCCGCCACGCGTGAGAAGCCCCAGCCGCTCAGGGCGATCAGCACGACGGTGAGCACAGAGAGAGCCAGCAGCACGCGCCGGCGGGACGCCTCGCGCAGGGTGAGCGCAGCGATGGTCAGCACCGTCCGGGCCGTCGTCATCGCGCTTCTCCCGACCGGGAGGCGGCGCCATCTCGCAGGATGCCGAGCAGGCGTTCCTCCAAGGTGATCCTCGCGGGCTCGACCGCATGCACCCGTACCCCGAGGGCGGCCAGGTCCCGCACCAGGTCGGGAACGGCCGTTCCGTCGTTGCCGGTCGGCAGCGCGAGGGTGAACCAGTCGCCGGCCTGCTCGACCTTCCCGGTCGCGGCCAGCCGCGCCTCGGCTTCCGGGGGGAGGTCGCTCAGCTGCAGATGGAGCTCGCGCTGGCCGAGCAGCTCGGCGAGCGTGCCCGATACGGCGACCCGCCCTAGGTCGAGGATGACCACCCGGTCGCAGACCCGCTCGACCTCGCCGATCAGGTGCGAGTTCAGCAGCACCGCGACGCCTCGCCCCTTCAGCTCGAGCACGATGTCGCGCACGTCAGCGCGCCCGAGCGGGTCCAGCGCGCTGGTCGGCTCGTCCAGGACGACCAGCTCCGGGCCGGCTACCAGGGCGACCGCAAGCCCGAGGCGCTGCTGCATGCCTTTCGAGAAGCCGCCCAGACGGTCGCCGGCGCGGTCGCCCAGTCCGACGAGGGTCAGGCAGTCACGCTGCTCCTGCACGGTCACGCCGATCCCCGACAGCCGGACGTGGAGGGCCAGCACCTCAGTCGGACTCAGCCACGGCTGGTACCGGAAGAGCTCTGGCAGGTAGCCGACGCGGGCACGCGCGGCGGGATCGGATGCGGGCTGCCCGAGCAGCATCACCTCGCCCTCGTCCGGGTGAACAAGGCCGAGAAGCATCTTGATCACCGACGTCTTGCCCGCCCCGTTGGGACCGAGCAGCCCGACGATCTCCCCGCGGCCCACCTCGAAGGACACGTCCTCGACTGCCTGCTGCCGGCCGTACCGCTTGCGAAGGCCCGAGCACCAGACGGCGGGTGCCGACGGCAGGCCGGCGACCAGGTCCGCCGCCGCTTGACGAGCGGCGGTGTCCCCGACAGCGGTGGGCTTCTCGGTCACACTCACCGCAGCTCCCTTGCGACCGAGAGGACCTCGTCGACGTCCAGTGAACCAGCAACCGCGGTCACCGCGCCGTCGTCCACCCACACGACGGCCGCCAGCGTCCGGTCACGGGTCTCCAGCACCGTGGCGGGCACGCCGTCGACCTGCGCCGACGACGTGGTGACCTCGTCCGCGGGCACGGGCAGCGGCAGGGTGGCGCCGTCCGCGGTGAATGTGCGCAGCTGCGCGGCGACATCGTCGGGCAGGCCGGGGAGGGAGAGCAGGTAGTCGCGCACCGTCTCGAACGGGACGCCGGAGGAGAACGCCGACGGGGCGACGGCGCGACCGACGACGAGGGCGGGCGCCCCGGCGGAGGACGACCACACCTGAACCGCGCCCGGGCCGGCGACCAGCCGTACCTGACTCCCGTCCAGCCCCGGCGGAGGAGGCGGCAAGGTCTCCCCGGCATCGGCGGCGGCCTGGGCGGCGCGGTCCGCCGAGAAGGTGAAGGTGGCGCTCACCTGGCCGCCCACCTGGTACACCGGCTCGCCGCTGACCCCGCGCGGCAGGGTGGTGACCTCCGGCACGTCGAGACCAGTCTCTTCGGCCGCGGCCGCCGCATCGGGGACCTCGTGCACGTCCGGATCGCCGGTCACCGCGAGGTCGCCGTACGCGCTCAGGTCGGGCAGGGCGATGAGGTCGTCGGTGCTGAGGCTGACCGGAGCGACCTGCTCGGTCCGGAAGATCTGCAGCCAGTCGTTGGCCGCCGCGGTGCCCGCGCCGGCCAGGACGACGGCGGCGGCGAGAACCGCGACGGCGGGACGGTGCAGAACCGCGCGGGACCGACCGGCACGAGGCTGTGCCGCCCGTCCCGGTCCCGTCCCGGGCGCAGCCGTCGACAGGCGTCGCCACGCGGCGGCGACATCGACGCCCTCAGCGGCCTCGGTCGCGAGCGCGGCGTCGACGAGGGCCGCGTCCTCGCGGATGGCGGCGAGTACGTCGAGGCACTGCGGGCAGTTGCCGACGTGCTGGCGGTCGGAGTCGGCCACCCCGGCCGGCTCGTCGAGCAGCCGGCGCAGCACGCCTTCAGTCGGATGACGCATGACGGTTCAACTCCTTGCGCAGAGCGGATTCGGCGCGTCGCACGCTGGTGCCGACGCTGCCGGGAGACAAGTCGAGCGCCGCGGCGACCTCGGCGTAGCTCAGGCCGCTGTGCCGCAGCACGAGGGCCACGGCCTGCTTGCGAGGCAGCCGCGCGAGCGCCGCGCGAACGCGGCTGCGCTCCTCGAGTGTCACCACCGCCTCGGCCACGTCGGATACGACGGCATCGTCCGTCGCGGTGGCGGTCTCCTCCCGCGACGCGCGCCGGCGCCCCGAACGGAGCAGGTTCAGCGCGGTGTGGGCGGCGGCGACCGAGAGCCAGCCGTGGGCCTCCCCGGCCGGCACCGACGAGCGACCGAAGGAGAGGAACACGTCCTGGGCGACGTCCTCGGCCTGGTCCAGCGAGCCCAGCACCCGGGCGGCCACGCCGACGACCCGCTGGTAGTCGCGGCGGAAGATCTCGTCCAGGTCGGCACGCACGGCACCGCCCACCGAACCCGACACCGCCACGCGCTTCTTCCTCTCGTCCCGCCCCTCCGCGGCACCGGCGACCGCTCCGGGGGCCATCAGGACGGCCGCGGGCGCCGCTCGTCCCTGCCGAACCAGGTCCATGTCGCTACAGCACCGCCGGGACCAGAAATGTGACATCCGGCGTCGCAGCGTGCCCGCGACGAGGCCGGACGGGGAGTTCAGGCGCGGCAGGCCGGGCGGCCCCCGTCGTCGACCGTAGCGCCATGTCGTACCGCAGGGTCGTCCGCGGACGCCTTGACGGGCAGGCGCCGGCCACCGCACGGTGCACCAGTGAGCGGCGTCGAGACCCGGGCCATCGGGCGGCGGTTGTTCCTCGTCAGGGCAGTTCGCGGCGTGCTCGGCGTCGCCGTACTCGGGCTGTCCGCGTGCAGCGCCGACGACGAGGCAGGTGATGCCGGGGGCGCGCCGGCCCCCGACGCGCGCTACTCGCTCGGCCTGCCCACCGCCGACCTGCTGGTTCGGGCGAACGTCACCGTCCTGACCGGCGTCGACGACGGCAGCGACGGGAGCGGGTACTGGGAGGCGTCTCCCGGCGCCAACAAGACGTGGGACATGCGCGCGGCCACCTTCGCTGGTCATTTCGACTGTGACGCCACCGAGGCGAACACCTACCCGACCGGCCGGTACAACAGCCCGCGCGCGCCCACCAACCACCAGAGGAACTCCCGCCCGATCGAACTGGGCTACACCACACCCGCTACCGCCCCGGCGATCATCGGAGCCATGGTGACCGGCGACCAGTCCACTACGCTGGGCTGGACAGATCTCAAGCATGGCTCCCACATCCAAGGCCTGATCGACGACGGCATGGACCCGGAACTCGCCTACGGCGAGATCAGGGGCAGCGCCAATATGGACGGCGACCCCAGGGTGTACTTCGCCAGCGGGTCCTGGGCCGTCGTCGACGGCATCCGCTGCCACAACACCTGGGACGGCTTCGGGGTCTACGGCGACGGTACCCGGACCGCCACCGGGACCATCTACATACGCAACAGCTGGTTCCGCAAGACCCGCGACGACGGCATCGAGAACGACGAGCAGCGCCAGCTGCACCTGTTCGACTGCCTGTTCGAGGACGCGCACACTCTGCTGTCCACCCGGGCCAACGACGAGACCGGTGCCCCGGTGGCGGCGAACACCCAGACCGTCGAGAGGTGCGTGGTGAAGCTGGTCGCCGGGCCGGGCGGACACAAACAGCCTTCGGACGTCTTCACCGCTGGCTACATCTACAAGATGCAGACCAACTCGCCGTACCTGGTGATCCGGAACACGATCATCGCGACGGAGGGGCCGTTCAACTCCGAGGACGGCCCGATGCTGCCGACCCGGTCGGGGGACATCTACGAGAACGTGACGATCTGCTGGCTCGGCGAGGGGGTCTACCCCGGAAACACGCCGACCGGCGTCACCGCCGTCACCGGCACCACGGCCCGGGCGATGATCGACGACGCCGTCACGCTGTGGAAGGTGCGGCACGGCGTCACCGACTTCGACACCGTCGACATGACCCGGATGCTGTCGCCGAATGAGTTTCGACGCCCGCGCGCCCAGCAGCTCTGACTCCACCGGGCGATGAGATGCTGGCCCGCCACTCACACGTCCGCCGAGCCGAAGAGTGTCCGTGACCCGTCGACCGGCTGTGGCTGCCATCGCCGTGATGGCCACGCTCGCCGCTTGTGGTCTGCAAAAAAGAGCGTGTCGGTCAGATGGCGGATGCCGACGAGAGCACCCGTCTACCAGCGCCAGACTCGACAATGCAGGTTGCGGTGTGGGACTCCTCCGGAGAGGCCCTCATCGAGGTGACCGACGGCTCCGCTGACCTGGTAGCAAAGTTCTGGCTGGAGTTTGAGGACGGGAAGTGGCTCGTCTCAGGGGTCGCGTAGGAATTGTCATCAGCCCCCGATGGTGTGCGCGTCACGTTTCTGCCGTCTCGATCGTCTCGACGATCCAGGCCTCCGGGTTCTGCATGACGGCCTTCCCGGGTCCGTCCCACAGCTGGCGGAGCTTCACGAGGAAATCCTCGGCCTCATCGACGGTGCGGAAGTCGAGATCGATCATGACGAGGTTGGGATCGGCCACGCCACGATGAATCTGATACCGGCGAACGCCACTGCCCTTCCGGTCGACCGGGTCGCGATCGAACGTCTGCTTCCAGCCGTCGTACGTAGGAACTGAGTGCTGAATCCGCAGAACCGGCATCGCTGCCCCCATCCTCTGACTGCCTCAGGGCTCCGCCGACACGCGGCGCGGCAGCAGCCTAGCCCGACCTCAGTGGGTGTGGACGGAACCGGATCCGTGCGAGGAGGCGCAGGGGCTGCCGCTGGACGGTGGCATCTCCTGGACGTGGCGGCGGGGCACCCAGCCGGTGCCACCGTCGTGCTGGGCGCGCACCAGTACCCGGCCAGGCTCGACAGCTTCGATGATCGCCTGTTGGCCGGCCGGGTGGTCGTGGCCGGCGAGTGGGATGCGGCAGGACGGCGCCGGCCCGACCAGGTGGACGACCCCGCGCAGGTAGAAGTCGTTGACCCAGCCGCGGGCCTGCCGACCTTCGACGGTGCGGACGTCGAGCCACTCCCCGCGTGTCCGGACGACCTGGACCAGGGTGCCGTCCCGCGCCTCGTCCACTGCCTTCGTGCTGCCCGGTCCCGCGACCAGCCCGACTGTGGCCGAGGCAAGCAGCCCGTGATCGTCGCGGCCGCTGACCAACACGATCCGACCGGTGCCGTCGTCGGGGCGGGAGCCGATGGCCGCCGTCAGCGGGACGACGCCGACGGCGGCCAGGCAGATGGCCGAGAGCAGCACCCGGCGCCCGACCGTTATGGACATGTTCCCGGGTTCGCCGTGCCCTTGGTGACGTCGGTCGAGATGGTGGCGCACCAGGCGCCGCCGTCGCCGATCCGGTGGAACACCTGGTCGTACCTGGGCGAAGGCAAGGAGTATGTGTAGCTGTCGTGCATCGTCTCGGCTCCTGCGTTGACGGCCAGGAAGCGCACCGTGTCGCTGCCGGTGTTGTTCAGGAACCCGGTCCCGACGTCCATCACGTAGCGACCGCCGGCCGCGACGACGGTCCCGGCGGGGATCTGCTTCGGCGATCCACCGCCGGCGGCAATGTCGTCGATGTACAGGCCGCCGATTTCCACCGCGATACCGGTCGGATTGTGCAGCTCCACCCACTCGGTGCCTGCTCCTGAGGGGGCCATCAGGAACTCGTTCACCCGCACTTGTGACGGGTCGCCGGCGGCCCCTCCCGTCTCGGTCGCGTAGGTCCGGGTCCCGCCGTCATGGTCGACGGTGAAGCCGGACCCCCCGTCGGTGGTGGCGAGGTGGATCGAGCCGTTGCGGTTGTAGGTGCCGCTGTAGTCGATCGCTGCGCCGGTGTCGTCGACGTCGTCGCACGGGTTGTTGGTCAAGTAGATGTCGGCGCCGGCCGCGCGGAAGTTGTTGAGCACGCTGTTTCCGGGGTGGCCGTAGCTGTTGACGCCGCAGGAGATGACCCCAGTCTGCGGGTCAAGCCCCGCGAGATAGGACGTCGAGGACGCGTGCTCGGAGCCGTGGTGGTTGGCGCGTGCGGTGGCCACCTTGCCGAACCGCGCGGTCAGCAACGCCTCCACGTCGTTGTAGGTGTAGCCGTTCGCGCTGGTCGCGTACTCGCCGTCGCTGTCGCCGGCGGTGGCGTACGCGTACGGGCCGAAGGCGATGCGCAGGGCGATCGAGTAGTCGTTCTCGCTGGGCGGTGTCGGGCTCGCGGTGTGGTCTCCGCTGACCGGGGTGGTGCCGTCGGCCTGCATCACGTCCTTCGCGTTGGCCTCGACGATCGCCGCGGTGACTCCCGCGCCGAGGTCCAGGGCCGGCCATGCGGTGCCGTTGGTCAGCCGCAGCACTTTGCCCGCGATGTGCGCCCGGTCCGCCTGGTTCGCGGGGCCGTAGAGCCAGCAGACCCACCGACGGCTGGTCCCCGACACGGTGCCGGCGTTGTTCCAGTCGATCTCCTCGGCCGGTGCCGCGCTCGTGCCCACGTCGCAGTCCGTGTCGCCGTTGGTGTCTGTCCACGTCCCGCCGTCGTGGTCGATGAGCTGGCCCACTGTGAACCCCAGGCCTCCCGGCGACAGCAGCTGGTAGAGCCCGTTCCCGTAGGCGGTCGTGTCGTTCGGGTTGCCGGCGTAGCCGATGTGGTCGAGGTGGTGGTGGGAGGCCATCACGTAGTCCAGATGTACGGGTCCGGAGGCGATCCCGCAGATGCCACGGATCTCCGCCGCGATCTGCGTCGCGTTGGTGTTGAGGCCGCTCGAGTTCCACGCGTTCTCGCCGAGGTCGATCAGCAGGGTGCGCCCCGTCGGGCCGACCACGAGTTGCGCGTCGCCCTGCTCCACGTCGAACCAATAGACGTTGAGCTCACCCTGCCGCCACGTTCCCGCAGCCGAGCAGCCCGGAGCGTCCGGCACGGCGCCACGCGCGTGATCGGCCAGCAGGCCGGTCAGCCCGCCGGACAGGCCCAAGGCCAGCAGGACGATCATGAACCTGTGACGACGGGGCACGGCGACCTCCGCTGCTGCCCTCATCGGGGCGGGTACGACGACGCCTCGGGCGCCCCATCAAACCGCCGGAAGTGTGACCGGAATCACCCCCTCTGTCCAGACCGACACGCAGGCATCCGCCAGCCGGAGGTCACTGCCCCATCGTCCGGGCAGCGCTCGTCGCGGGGTCAGCCCACCGTGAAGGTCACCTCGGTCAGCGTCTGGTTGCCGCTGGTCTCGATGGCCAGCACCTCCGCCTTGTACTCCGTGTGCGGCTGGAGGAACTCGCCCGGCACGGGAAGCCGGCGGGCAGATGCCGGCAGATCGACGCTGAGTGTCTTGCTGGATCCGTCCTCCGCCACGGCGAGGGCCTGGTAGCCGACGATGTCGACCCCGGGGCGGGTGGTTCCGGGCGCCCAGCGGATCACGACCTGGTCGCGCGCCAGCTCGGCGCCGTCCTGGGGGGAGACGATCTGCGGTCCCTCGGGGAAGACGTGAGTGAGCGGCACCTCGCTGCGCAGCTTGGTCCCGTCGATCAGCCTGCCCGTGAAGAGGTAGTCGCCTTCGGGGAACAGCTGCTTGAACTGGGCCAGCGGGAACTCGTCGAAGGGCGGCTCGCTGCTTTCGGAGAACAGCTCGGTCAGCCCGTAGTCCTTCAGCGGGCCCCTGGCCTTGACATGAAGAATCTTGCGGCCCGCCGGGTTGACGATCTTGATCGTCTTCCAGGCTTCGTCGTCGAGGAACACCTGCAGCCCGGCGTCTCCGTCGGTGGCGTTGATCTCGACCTTGAGGTCGGCGGCCTTGAACGGTCGGGCCTCGTCCTTCGCGTTGGCGCCCGCGCCGGGCAGTACGGCGAGGAGCCCCGCCGCCAGAACCAGGACGAGTACGAGGCTGAGTCGCTTCATCTGGACCATCCCTCTCTCACGACTCCCTGCAACGTGTCGAACCCATCTGTATCGGGCGGATGCTGAACCAGGGCTGAATACCGGCGTTTCGCGTCTCGCGGCAGGCTCGAGGGATGTCGCCGAGCAGGCCGCGCTGCCCCATGGCTCGGTGGGCTCGGGTCGATGATCGGTGGCGGGCGGGACCGATGCAGGTGCACTCTGGTCTGCGTGAACCAGGTCAACCCCGACCCAGGCATCCTGCTCTACACGCGCATCAAGAAGTCTCCGTACTACTACGGATCGCGCCGACACGGCGTCCGGCTCTACAGCGTGTACAACCACCACTACCACCCCAGGCACTACGGCGACCCGTTCGCCGAGTACTGGCAGCTCCTCGAGGGCGTCACCCTCTGGGACGTCGGCGGGGCCGAGCGGCAGGTCGAGATCACCGGCCCGGACGCTTTCGAGTTCACCAACATGCTTACGCCGCGCGACCTCAACCGCTGCGACGTCGGGCAGTGCAAGTACGCCTTCCTCACCTCCCAGGAGGGCGGGATCATCAACGACCCCGTTCTGCTGCGGCTGGACGACGACCATTTCTGGCTGTCGCTGGCGGACACCGACGTGCTGCTGTGGGCCAAGGGGGTGGCCATCAACTCGGGTCTCGACGTGAAGATCACCGAGCCCGACGTCGGACCCATCCAGATCCAGGGGCCGAAGGCCAAGGAGGTGATGACTGATCTCTTCGGGCAGGAGATCCTCGCGCTCCGCTACTACCACCTGGCGCACCGTCGGCTCGACGACATGGAGCTGGTGATCTCCCGCACCGGTTACTCCGGGGAGCTGGGCTACGAGCTCTACCTGAGGAACGCCTCCCGCGACGGCCTGAAGCTGTGGGACACGGTCCTCGAAGCGGGTGAACCGCATGGGCTGTCACCGATCGGGCCCTGTCACATCCGCCGGATCGAGGGCGGCATCCTGGCGCACGGCTGCGACATGACCATCGAGGAGAACCCGTACGAGGTCGGCTACGGCTACCGGTGGATGGTCGAGCTGGAGCAGGACCAGGACTTCATCGGCCGGGACGCACTGCGCCGGATCAGTCAGCAGGGAGTGCGCCGCAAGCTGGTAGGGGTCGAGATCGCGGGCGAGAGGCTCGGCGCCTACAACGACGGTTCGATGCCCGACACCTTCCCGGTGCTCGCAGACGGGCAGCGGGTCGGGAAGGTGACGTCGGCCTGCTACTCACCACGGCTGGACAAGAACATCGGCTTCGCCATGGTCCGGGTCGAGAGCAGCGAGACCGGGACCGAGCTGCTGGTCGAGCGGCCGGAGGGCCAGGTCGAGGCCATCGTCGCCGACCGGGTCTTCTTCAAGCCGGAGAAGGCCGAAGAGCCGCTGACCGGCCCCGGCCAACGAACCTAGGAGACACCATGGACTTCAAGATCGAGCTGATCCCCCTGGCCGTGCAGGACGTCGACCGGTCGGTCGAGTTCTACGGCAAGGATCTCGGCTGGAACGTCGACCACGACCGGACCGTCGGCCCCGAGCTGCGGTTCGTGCAGGTCACCCCACCCGGATCGGCATGCTCGATCTGCTTCGGGACCGGGCTCGACATGATGCCCGAGGGCTCCTCGCAGTTCATCCAGATCGTGGTCGCAGACGCGGACGAGGCCCACGCCACCCTGCGCCGGCGCGGGGTGGACTGCAGCGATGTCGACGAGCAGCCCTGGGGCCGGTTCGTGCGGTTCGACGACCCGGACGGCAACCGCTGGGCGCTGCAGCAGGTCATCGTGCCGTCCTGACGCGAGCTCACGCCGCAGGTCGATCAGGGTGCCCGTCAGGTGCGCAGCGAGTCCCTACTGACCGGGCAGGACATGCACCGAGGCCCGCCCCGACCGCTGCCGAGCTCGCTGCCGGCGATCGCCACGACCTCGATGCCGGCCTCCTCGAGTCGCGCGTTGGTCTCGGTGTTGCGCTCGTAGGCCACCGCCAGCCGCGGCCCGATGGCGAGCGTGTTGTTGCCGTCGTCCCACTGCTCCCGCTCGGCGGTCACGGGGTCCAGGCCGGTGTCGATGATCCGCAGGGTGTCGATGCCCATCGCCTTCGCGGCGGCCACCAGGAACGGCTCGGGTCCCTGGACGTGCAGCACGCCCCCGTCGGTCACGGTGTAGGCCGCCAGGGTGTCCGCGACGTTGGGGTACATCACCACCGCGTCGACGTCGACCATGGTGCAGACGGTGTCGAGGTGCATCGTCGCCCGCTCCTGCGCGATCGGGACGGCGAGGACGGTGGTCGCCAGGCCACGGTCGAAGACGTGGCGGGCCAGTCGCTCGACCCCCGCCGGCGTCGTACGCTCGCCGACACCCACCGCGAGCACCCCGGGGGCGAGCAGCAGCACGTCGCCGCCCTCGACCGGCTCGAGGTGCGGGCCGTAGACCTGCTCGACGCCGGCGAACCGGGGGTGGTGCCGGTAGATCGCCCGCGTCAGCGTGGTCTCCCGCATCCGCGCGGGCATGGCGAGGCTGGTCACCGCGACCTGGTCACCCACCCACACGCTGGAGTCACGGGTGAACAGCAGGTTCGGCAGCGGGTCGATGACGAAGTCGTGCCGGTCCATGAACCGGTAGACGAGACCGCCGACCGGGGCCATCTCCTCGTGGGCAAGACCCGACACGAGCACGGTCGCCAGGTCCTGGGGGTGCAGGCCTCGCAGGTGCTCGGCCACCACGGTGTGCAGTGCCTCACCGAGCCGGGGGTCGGCGAGGACGCCGTCGATGGTCTCGGCGCGGGCCGCCTCGACCTCCAGGGCCACGGTCAGCAGGTCGGCGAGGTAGAGCACCTCGACCCCGTGGTCACGCAAGGCCGCGGCGAAGGCGTCGTGCTCGTCCTGGGCCCGCCCCACCCAGGGGATGCCGTCGAAGAGCAGCTTGTCGTTGTTGCGCGGTGTGAGCCGCTTGAGCTCTGGTCCGGGCCGGTGCAGCATGACCGTGCGTAGCCGTCCTACCTCGCTGTCGGCACCCAACGCAGCGGCCATGAACGCACTGTAGCGGCGCTCAGGCGGTTCCGGGTCGGTCCCGGAGCAGGAGGCAGCTGTCCCCGAACTCGTGCCACAGGTAGCCCGCCCGCACGGCCGCGCGGTAGGCGCGGCGGACCACCGCCGCCCCGGCGACGGCCTCCAGCAGCTGCAGGTGCGAGGCGTCCGGGGCATGCAGGCCGGTGACGATGCCGTCGACGACGCGCGCCGGCCGGTCCGGTCCGAGCACGAGCCCGGTCCATCCCTCCGCGGCCTCGACGGCGCCGTCGCTCCGGGCGACGCTCTCCAGCGCCCGGGTCACCGTGGTGCCGACCGCCACCACGCGGCCACCGTTGCCGCGGACCCACGGGACCAGCGCGGCCGTGGTGGGTGGGACACGGAACCATTCCGGGTACGGCGTCTCGCCGGCCTCCAGCGACGACACCCCCGTGTGCAGCGTCACCGGCGCGATCAGCACGCCGTCGCCGACCAGCGAGGTGACCAGCTCGGGGCTGAACGGACGTCCCGCACTGGGCATCTCCGCGCTGCCGTCGTCGCGGGCGAACACGGTCTGGTAGCTCGCGAGCGGCCACCGGCCACGGAGGTAGCCGTAGCTGATCGGCCGGGCGACGCGCCGCAGGTAGCCCGCCACCGGGCCCTCGACGCCGACGTCTGCGCGCCACAGCCGGACGGGGCCGGGTCGGTCTGGCTGGGGCCACGGCGCCCGGAGCCTCAGAGTGGCGCCGCGGGGGAGGGTGACCACCTCGCCGGTGGCACCGTCGAGGACACGGGCGCGCCCGTCCTGACTGCGCAGCTCGACGACGTGGCTCCCGTCCTCCAGCCTTGTCGAGAAGTGCACCGTCACCCGGTGACCCGTCGCCCGTACGCCGTCCACCGCGGCCGCGGTCGTCTTCGAGGTGTTGACCACCAGCAGGTCTCCTGGTGCCAGGAAGCGGCCGAGGTCACGGAACGTCGCGTGCTGCTCCCCCTGGCCGTCGGCGACCAGCAGCCGTACGCCGTCGCGGGCCAGGCCGCGCTCCTCGGGTGGTTCGGCCGCGGAGCGATCCGGCGGCAAGTCGAACCGCGTCCGGGGTGTCGCCGCGACGGTCACCGGCCCACCAGCTCGACGGCCGCGAGCTCGGCCGCCCGGTAGCGTCCGCTCGGCAGGTCGCCTTCGACCAGTCGCATCAGGGCGGGGACGACGGTGGCCGGCTCGGGACGGTCGGAGATGTCCTCCCCGGGGTAGGCCGCCTGGTGCAGGTCGGTGCGCATGTCGCCCGGGTCGACCGCGTAGCAGCGCAGCGTGGGGTGCTCGGCGCCCAGCACGTTGGTCAGCTGGTCCAGCGCGGCCTTGCTGGCGCCGTAGCCGCCCCACCCCGGGTAGGCCTCGACGGCGGCGTCCGAGCTGATGTTCACCAGCCGGCCGCGGTCCCTCTCCAGAGCGGGCAGCAGGAGCTGCACCAGCGCGAGCGGCGCGAGGACGTTGACCGCCAGGACCCGCTCCAGCTCGGGGAGTGGGAGGTAGGCCAGGCCCGGCAGCGGACTGGGCCCGAGCACGCTGGCGTTGTTGACCAGCAGGTCCAACCGGCCGAGCTCGGCGACGACGCCGGCGAGCTCGCGGCGGTGCGCCGGGTCGGCGACGTCCCCGGAGACCGTGAGCACGTCGGTGATCGTCCGCAGTTGCGTTGCGGCCCGCGCCAGGTCTTTGCCGCCCCTTGCGTCGAGGACCAGCGTCCAACCACGCCCGGCGAGCTCCCGGGCGAGCGCCAGCCCGAGACCCTTCGACCCGCCAGTGACAAGTGCTACCCGCATGCCGTCGTCCTCCTCCTCGTGCCATCTCCGGTCAGTCGTGGCTGAGTCTGCAAGTTGAAGTCAACTTCAAGTCAAGTATGCTGCGCTCATGCGAAGCAGCGACCTCCTGACAGTTGGTGAGGTGGCCGGGCGGAGCGGGTTCGCGCCGTCGGCCCTGCGGTTCTACGAACGCGAAGGCTTGGTGAGGGCGCAGCGCACCTCGGGTGGCCAGCG
>JBOGDY010000023.1:0-15928 GCA_050742955.1 Actinomycetes bacterium
GTGGCGGGGGTGCCGTCGGGCGCCGCCCTGGCTGCTCCCGGGTCTGCTCGGAGGGCCGGATCCGACGCCGCGGACCTGACGACCGACGTGGTGGTGGTCGGTGCCGGGCTGGCCGGGCTGACGGCGGCCCGCAGGGTGGTCGCGGCCGGTCGTTCGGTGGTCGTGCTCGAGGCACGCGACCGCGTCGGCGGGCGGTTGCTGAACAAGCCGCTGGCCGAGGGAGCAGTGACCGAGGCGGGGGCGGAGTTCATCGGGCCGACGCAGGACCGGATCGCCGCGATGGCGGCCGAGGTGGGGGTGCGCACCTTCCCGACGTACAACACGGGCAACCACCTCTACTACCGCAACGGGCAAGCCACGCCGTACGCCGCGGACGGCCCGCTCGGGCCGGTGCCCCCCGACCCGACCGGGGCCATCGAGGCGCAGGCCGCCATCGTCCTGCTCAACGAGATGTCGAAGGACGTGCCGGTCGAAGCGCCGTGGCGGGCGCCGAAGGCGGCTGAGTGGGACGGCCAGTCGTTCGAGACGTGGAAGCTCGACCACGCCAAGACCGAGAGCGGGCGGCTGCTGCTGGACATCGCGATCCGCTCACTGGTGTCGGTGGAGCCGCGCGACGTGTCCCTGTTGTTCGTGCTGTTCTACATCGCGGCCGCCGGCAACGAGTCGAACCCGGGGAGGCTGGAGCGGCTGGTCAGCACCGAGGACGGGGCGCAGCAGGACCGGTTCGTCGGCGGGTCCGCGCTGGTGCCGGCACGGATGGCCGAGGCGCTCGGCGACCGGGTGCGGTTGTCGGCGCCGGTGAGCTCTGTTGCGCAGACGTCGTCAGAGGTCGTGGTGACCGCCGCCGGCGTCCGGGTGACCGCCTCGCGGGCCGTGGTGGCCGTGCCGCCGCACCTGGCCGCGCGGGTGTCCTACGAGCCGGCCCTGCCGGCGTCGCGGGACCAGCTCACGCAGCGGTTCGGGATGGGGTCGGTGGCGAAGGTGGTGGCCGTCTACGAACGGCCTTTCTGGCGGGACGACGGTTTCACTGGTCAGGTCGTCAGCGACACCGGACCGGTGGAGGTGACGTTCGACAACACGCCGCCGTCGGGGTCGCCCGGGGCGATGCTGGGGTTCATCGAGGCCGACGCGGCGCGGGAGCTGGACGCGGCGAGCCCGCAGGTGCGGAAGGCGCAGACGCTGGACTGCTACGAGCGCTACTTCGGACCGCGTGCGCGGGACGTGATCGGCTTCGTCGACCTGTGGTGGGACAACGAGCCGTGGACGCGCGGGGGCCCGGTGAACGTGGCGCCGCCCGGGCTGCTGGTGGGGTTCGGCGAGGCGATCCGGGCGCCGGTGGGGCGCATCCACTGGGCGGGCACGGAGACCTCGACGTTCTGGAACGGCTATATGGACGGCGCAGTCCGCTCCGGGGAGCGGGCCGCGGCCGAGGTGCTGGACCTGCTCTGATCCGACGTCGCCGCAGGGTGTCGTCTGCTCACCGGAACCGGTCGAGGCGCAGCACCGGTGACGCCGGCCATTCCCCGCGGACGGCCACCTCGTCGCCGTAAACCTCCTCGTACCGCAACTCAGGCGGAAGCGCCGGCCAGGCGACGAGACGACTGAGCTCCCCGGCCACCCAGTCCCCGAGCGGCGTGCCGCTGCGATCCGCGGCGTCGCCCAGCTCGTCGTAGACCTCGGGCCGGAGGAAGAGCTGGAGGGGCACGTCGTAGGGCCCGGCCGAGCGCCGCGTCATCGGGTCGGGCTCCGGACGGGCGGGTGGCTCGGCCGGGAGCAGGGTGTGGAGCGGCGCAACGGGTTCACGGAGGACGCGGTCGTCGTCGTGCAGCAGGGCGAGCAGGGCGCAGACCAGCCGGTCCGGGGTGTCGTAGCCCCAGCCGTACTTGAGCGACGCCCTTGCCAGCACCCGCTCGGCGAGCCGGCTGCCCCGCTCGGCCGCGGTGTCGTCGAGGGTCACGGGCGCGATCTCGGCCGTGCCTCCCGACAGGCGCAGCCCGACCAGCCCACTGTCGGGCGCCCAGCCCTTCGGGCCGCTCCACCCGTCGGCCTGTGAGCCGAAGAGCATCCCTCCCGTGGCGAGAGGTATCCCGTCGTGTCTCGCCGTCGCGAGCAGGCAGCGGAGGTCGAAGCCGGGGCGGAAGGCCTCGGAATCCGCCGGAGCGGGCAGGGTGAGCCAGCGTCCGTCGAGCAGCGCCGTCGCGAGGTGGAAGTGATCACCGATCTGTACGGCGCGACCGTCGGCCTGCCACCTGATCGCGCCGGCGACCGAGAGCGCCGGGTTCTTCGCGGCGCTGACACCTGCGGACCGGCAGGCCTCGCCCAGATCCTCAGCGGTCATGGGGCCGTTGGCGCGCAGCAGGTCGATGCAGTGCGAGGCGATGGTCATGCAGTCATGATGGACATTCCGTCCCGGGACGCCGCCGGTTCGTCCACAGCCCGGGCGGTGCCGGGATCAGAACGGGAGCGTCCGGCCGGACGGCGTACGGGTGTCGATGCCGGTCGACGAGTCGCGGCGGGCGCTGGACCGGGTTACCTGGATGCGGACCATCCCTCTCGCCTCCTCCTGTGCGACCTCGGGACGCTCTGACGACAACCCTCACGGTGCCCCGACGGGGAGCGGCGGCGAAGCCATCCAAGGTGTGGTCCTCGCCCACCCTGCCGACCTGCCGACCTGCCGACCTGGTGCGGATGTGGACGTTCAGTGCGGGAAGGTGCACGCTGGCGGTGGCGGCAGGAGGTGGACGTGTCGCACGTCGAGGACCACGCGGCGGCAGTGAAGGGCGTCGTGGGCGAGGCCTACTTGTCGCGGTGGATGCCGGACGGGGAGCAGGAGCGCTGGCCGCTGCCGGGAGACGGCGCGCGGTGCACGATCGGCCGTTCAACGTCAGCCGAGATCCAGATCGGGGACGACCCCCAGGTGTCGCGCGTGCACGCGGCGCTGGAGCGGGTCGGGGGCCAGTGGACGGTGGTCGACGGCGGCCTGTCGCGCAATGGGACGTTCGTCAACGGCGAGCGCCTGGCCGGGCGGGTCCGGCTGCTGGACCGGGACCGCATCCGGGTCGGGGGCACGCTCCTCACCTTCTGCTCGCCGCAACCGACCGGGACCCAGCGGACGATCGCCGACGTCCTGCCCGACGCGGTCCGGCTGACCGGGGCGCAGCGGGCGGTGCTCGCCGCGTTGTCCCGGCCGTATGCCGGGGGCGGGCACTACGCGACGCCCGCGACCAACCAGCAGATCGCCGACGAGCTCGTGCTCAGCATCGACGCGGTGAAGACGCACCTGCGGGTGCTGTTCCACAAGTTCGGCATCGAGGACGTCCCGCAGAACCAGAAGCGGGCACGGCTGGTCGAGCTGGCGATCGAGCGCGATCTGGTCCCGGGCACCCGGTGAACGCCGGGGTCTAGGCCCCCAGCGCCCGCCAGACGCGGGTGCCGACGACCCCGTCGGGCCTCCAGTGGTGCCTCCTTTTCACGGCGTTCACCCGTGCCTTGGTGATCGGCCCGAAGAAGCCGGTGCGGTACTTGGGCCGCATGTGCAGCGTGGTCTGCAGCACCTTCACCGCCGTGCCCCTGCTGCCCGGTCGCACCCGGTGGTAGGTGTACCGCGTCAGCGACGACCGCACCGGCACGATCAGCACCTGCCCGACGTTGATCCGGTCGCCGCGCAGCCGGTTCGCCGAACGGATGGCAGGGACCGTGGACCGCCACCGCGCGGCGATCTCCGACACCGAGTCGCCGCGGCGGACCCGGTAGGACATCCGGGCGGGGAGCCTCGGCGCGGATCGGCTAACCGTGGCGCCGGCGCGCAGAGCCCTCCAGGTGGCGCGCGTCGTGGTCGCCGTCGCCGGCAGGTGGTGTGCCCGCTGGAACCTGGTCAGCGCGGCCTTGGTCAACGGCCCGAAGTAGCCCGTGACCGGCCGGACACCCAGCCGGCGCTGGAGCTGGAGGACGTAGGGGCTGCTCATGCCGTAGGACAACCGCGGGGTCCCAATCAGGTCCATGGGGTCGGTCGGGGTCGGGCACCGCATGAACCGGGGGCCGGAATAGCGCGGCGCGACCCAGCCTCGGATCCGAACGCACGGGCCGTAGTCGGTCCTGGCTTTCCGCCCGGTCCACCAGGAGGTCCGCTTCATCGCGCCGTTCCAGGCGAGGGAGATGTGGATGTGGTTGCCGTGCGACTCCGAACCGCTGTACTTGCGCCAGCCCTCCGAGGCCCGGTAGGCACCCCAGATCCGGCCGTTGTAGATGACGTACATGACCCCGAGGCGGCGTGCGTTGTACCCGCGCATGCCGCGCGGCCCCTTTGCCATCAGCCACCTGAGAAAGGCTGTGGCCCTGGCCTTCTCGGCCCTGTTGCTCGCTCGCAGCCCCCAGTCCCAGGCGCGGCCTTCCTTGTGCTCGCTCAGGCCCCCGACCGAGCACGCCCGGCTGATGCCGAGGTCGCGGCCGCCGAACGTGCGCATCATCCGGCTGCGCAGCGCCACGGTCCCGGGCTTCGCGCCAGGGTCGCAGGAGACCTGAGGCAGGTACGGCGTGAAGCCTTCGACGACCCTCGGAGCGCTCCTCGGCGCCTTCGGGACCGCCGCAGCGACAGCCGAGGACGGGGCGGCGGTGCCGACGCAGGCTGTGACGAGCGCGGCGGCCGTCATGCCGGCCGTGACGACGCGCCCGAGCGAGACCGGGAAGGCGAACAAGCGGCGTCCTGCGTCGGTCGAGCTCACGGCTTCCCCCAGGCTGGCGAACAGCGGCATGGCCGAGCGGTGCCCGGCATCTACCGAGAGTCACCGGACGATTGCGGAGAGCGCATGGGGTTTCCGATCACTTTGCCGGACCGTTGCCTGCCTCGGAGGTCCGCACGCAGCGACTTCCAGCGCCCGCGGGGCTGTGATCGGGACCTGTTCACGGGGCCCGATCGCGACGTCACGACAGGGGCAGGCGCCATCGCAGGCCGGGGAACCGGGCGAAGCCGCGGTCGGTGGTGACCCAGGTCGCGCCGTGCTCGATCGCGAGGGCCGCGAGGTAGGTGTCGGGCACGAGATTGCCGCGGGCCCCGACGGTCTCGTAGAGCCGACTGAACAGCCCCCAGTGCCGCGGCCCAGGCCGGACGGCGACCGCGGCCGGTGCGGAGAGCACCGCGCTGCAGAACGCCAGGGCGACCTCGGGCGGGGTGGGCTCCCGGTAGACCCGGTGGTGGGTCACGATCCGCAGGAAGGAGGCGAGGACCGACTCGCTCACGCCGAACGGCTCGTCGCCGTGGAGCGCGTCACCCAGCCAGTCCCGATGCTCCTCCGCCCGCGGGCTCTCCGGTCGATGCGCGTAGATGAAGACGTTGACGTCAGCCAGCAGCATGGGTGGCACCGGATGCGTCGGCGCCCTCATCGAGCACTGCGGCCAGGCCGTCCTTGTCCTCGAGGTCCACCCCCGGCCGCAGGCCGCTGCCGCCGAAGACCGGAAGCTCGACGCGATCGGGTCGGCCCGGCGCGTGTCGGGCGACGAGCAGGACCCGCAGGGCGTCGTCGACCACATCGCCCAAGGACCGCCTGGTCCGCGCGGCGAGCTGGCGGGCCTCGCTCAGCAGTCCGTCGTCGATGTTCACGGTGGTGCGCACGCACGCATCTTAGCATCACCCTTCTGCATCATGATGCGCCAGCGGCGGCGACGCCGGCGGACCAGCGTGGCTCACGCACCGCCACCGGTGAGGTCCAGCATCGACACGTCGATCGCGGCCAGCCGGTCGGGGTCGACCAGGATGTCGATGGCGCTGATGAGCCCGTCGGTGACGCTGAACCCGAGCACCGCGATGACCCGCTGGCCGGCGACTGCGACGGCGCCGGCGGTGCCGTTGACCAGGGCCGGACGTACGAACGGCACCAGCGCCTGCGCCGTCTGCGCCTGGGCGGCCACCGTCTCCGCGCCACGGTGCACGACCGTGCGCCGGGGCCTCAGCGGCCCGGCGTCGGCCCGCAGCACAACGTCGGGGTGCAGCACCGCGACGAGCGCGTCGAAGTCTCCGTCGCGGGCCGCAGCGAAGTAGGCGTCGACGACCTTCCGCTGCCGCGCGACGTCGGGATCGGGCTCGGGAGCACCGCCCCGGACCCGGCGCCGGGCCCGGCTCGCCAGCTGGCGCGCGGCTGCGGGGGAACGGTCGAGCATGCTGCCGATGTCGTCGAACGGCACCGCGAACATGTCGTGCAGCACGAACGCCAGCCGCTCGGCCGGGCTGAGCGTCTCGAGCACCACCATCAGCGCCAGCCCGACGGAGTCGGCGAGCAGGGCCTCCTGCTCGGGGTCGGCCATGTGCTCGGGCCCGATGATCGGGTCGGGCACGTGCGTGTCGAGAGCGACCTCGCGCCGGGTGTCACGCGAGCGGAGCATGTTGAGGCAGACGCGCGCCACCACGGTGGTAAGCCAGCCGGCCATGTTCTCGACGCCGTCGGTGTCGGCACGGTTGATCCGCAGCCAGGCCTCCTGCACTGCGTCGTCGGCCTCGCTCACCGAGCCCAGCATCCGGTAGGCCACCCCGCGCAGCCGCGGCCGCTCGCCCTCGAACTGGCCGGTCAGCCAGTCGCTCCGGTCCGTCACGTCACATTTCCCTTTCCTCGCGTGTCAGTGCATCTGACACACGAAGACGTCGTGATGTGACACCACACACTGGAGAAGCCATGCATGCACCCATTCTCGTGACCGGCGGCACCGGCACCCTCGGTCGCAAGGTCGTCCCCCTGCTGCGCGCGGCCGGCCGCGACGTGCGCGTGCTGACCCGCACGGCCCGCGAGCCCGCAGACGGGGTCGAGTACGTCGTCAGCGACCTGCTCGCCGGCACCGGGATCGAGCAGGCCGTGGAGGGCATCGAGGTCGTCGTACACCTGGCCGGTGGACCCAAGGGCGACGACAAGGCCACGGCGGCTCTCGTGGCCGGGGCGAAGCCGGCCGGCGTACGCCACATCGTGCTCATCTCGGTCATCGGCGCCGACACCGTGCCGCTGGGCTACCTGCGTGCCAAGCAGGGCGCCGAGAAGGTGCTCGCCACGTCGGGCATCGGCTACTCGATCGTCCGGGCCGCACAGTTCCACGACCTCACCCTGACGATGGTCCGCGGCATGGCGAAGCTGCCCGTCGTGCCGGTGCCGGGTCTGCGGCTGCAGCCGGTCGACTCCGGCGAGGTCGCGGCTCGGATCGCCGAGCTCGCCCTCGACCGGCCCGCCGGCCGGGTCGCCGACCTCGCCGGACCGAAGGTCTACCCGATGCGCGAGCTGGTCGACGGCTACCTCGCGGCCAGCGGGAAGCACCGGCTCCGGATGCCGGTCCGGCTGCCCGGCAGGGCGGGCCGGGCCTACCGGGCCGGCGCGAACCTGTCGGTGGCCGGCGCGGCCCGCGGCCGGCGTACGTGGGAGGAGTTCCTCGCTGAGGCCATCGCGTGACCAGGCCCGTCTGGGCGGAGGCCGACCGGTCAGCCTCGGCGCGCGCTCCCGGACCTAAGCCTCAGGCGCTGGCCCGCTCCAGAAACGTGGTGTGCCGCTCGAGCAGCAGCTCGCGGTCGGGTCGCTCGGCCGTCCGCCTCGGCAGCGTGATCGGCGACTCATGCATCTCCTGCAGGCCGTGCAGGAGCATCGGCCCGTCCTGCTCTCGCAGGACCGCCGGCGCCACCGCCACCCGGTACTCCGGTGAGACAGAGAGCATGTGCTGGTCGTAGGCGGCGTGGTGGATCTTGCACATCGCCATGCCGTTGGTGACGACCGGCTCGCCCCCCACCGCGTCCGAGCGGATGTGCGCGGCATCCAGCAGCGGCAGATGTCCCAGGCGGCAGATCGAGCAGCGCAGCTCGTACGCCCGCAGTACCCGGCTGCGGAAGATCGGCTGGTGCAGCCGCTGCCGGGTCAGCCGCTCGGCGTACCGGCGTTTGGCGTCCGGGTCGAGCCGGTCGTCACCCACGAGCGCACGCTGCTCCGCGTCGACCGCAACCGTGAAGTCGAGCGTCGCGTCGTCGTGCCCGATCACGTACACCGGGTACTGCGCGCTGTAGACGCCCTCGTCCGTGCCCACGAACCAGACGACCGGCAGGCCCAGCCGCTCGGCGTGCTTCATCGAGACGTTGTCGGCGCGGGACGGATCAGTGCCCTGGTACTTGTAGCGGGGCAGGCCGTCCGTGCCGACGTGGTCGGCGTAGGGCGCGCGGCTCGGGTCGCTCGAGTAGGTCGTCGTGAACGTCAGCGCCGACCGACCGGACAGCCACCGGATGCCCCGCTGCGTGATCAGGGCGACCCGCTGACCGCCGTACTCGAACGACTGCAGCACCTTCCACGGGATACGGTCGCCGTAGGTGGCTGTCTGGAGGTCGAGCCAGGCAAAGACGGCGGCCCGGACCTCGTCCTCAGCGCCCGCCGCCCGCATGCCGGCCAGCTTGCCGCCCCGGCGGAGGCGCGACAAGGACCGCGACGGTTGGTTCTGTCCCCAGGGGGTGGCCGTCCACAGATCACGGCGGCGCCACGTTCTCGGCCGGGTGCACGCCGGAGGGTGGAGCCATGCCCCCATCACGATCACGGCGCCGCGCGCCGTCCGCCCCCGATCGCCGCCGGGCCCAGGCCCGCGGGAGCGGGCAGCGCCTGACCGACAACAGCCTGCTCACCTTTGCGCACCACGCCGAAAACCGCATGCTGTACGCCGAGGCGCTGGCCACGCTGCGCCGCCGCAGGTCCGTCGAGCAGCTGGTCCCCGGCTGGGTCGAGGACCTGCAAGGGTTGGTCGCGGAGGGGGACAAGGCCGAGGCCTGGCGGTTCGCCAGATGGCTTGGACATGCCGCCTTCCGCTGGCTGACCTTCGAGCCTGACGAGCGGGCGGCCGCGCCCGCGTGGGCGTTCGTGGAAGGCCGCTACGGCGGGGCGGGAACGGTCGAGGACGCCGTGCGCACGGCGATGGCGAACCCATGGGTCCACGACGCGGTGCTGTTCGACCTGGGTGGGTTCGACGACTACCTGAGTCGCGTCGCCCCGTCGGCCGCCGTGGAGCGCTGTCCCCTGGTCCGCGACTGGTGCGCGCAGCCCGTCCGGCTGCTGCGGTGCACCGGCAGCGCCGGGCGCGCCGATCGGTATGCGGACGAGATGGGGGGCGCGGAGTTCACCGTCCGCCGCGTCGGCGGGCCGCCCGTGGCGAGGCCCGGAGGGCTCGTGCTCGCTCGACCGCTACCCGTGCCCGGCGACCCGGCGCACATCTTCCTGCTCAGCCCGGTTCTGCTCGAGCCCGACCTGCCGATCCCGACGGCAGCTGACCTGGACCGTGCACCTGCCTGGCTGGGATGGCTGGGCCGATGCCTCGGCGAGTGCGCAGCCTGACCGCCGATACACATTGAGGTGTAGCGTGGTGTACGTGGCTCGGACCAACATCGACCTCGACGAGCAGCTCGTGCGGAAGGTCATGCAGCGCTATGACCTGCCGACCAAGCGCGCCGCAGTCGACTTCGCCTTGCGCCGGTTGCTCGGTGACCCTATGACCCGCGAGGAAGCCTTGGCCATGCGTGGCTTCGGCTGGGACGGCGATCTTGACGAGATGCGTAACGACCCGCCACCGGCTGACCTGTGATCCTGGTCGACAGCTCTGCCTGGATAGAGTTCCTGCGACGTACGGAGAGCCCGTTCGATCTCCACGTCGACTCGCTCGTCAAGGCTGACGCGCCTCTGGCTGTCACGGACGTGGTGACTCTCGAGCTGCTCAGCGGCGTCCGTACCGAGGGCGAGGCACGCCTGCTGCAGCAGTTCCTGCTGCGCTTCGAGCACGTCGCAACACAGGCCCCTGGCGACTTCGAGGAGGCGGCGCTGATCAGTCGGATCTGCCGGCGTTCAGGCGAGACGCCTCGGTCACGCCTCGACTGCCTGATCGCGGCCGTTGCGCTGCGCACCGGGGCCGAGGTGCTCCATCGCGACCGCGACTTCGACCTGATCGCGCGCCACGTCCCCCTGCGCATCCACGCGCAGGGCCGCTGACCGGCGGGCCGAGAGCCAGGCCGGGCGGCCGGCTCAGCCGGCGGCGCCGGTGTGCTGCTCGAGCAGCTGCCGCGCCACCGCCGCGCCCGCGTCGGCCATCGACAACGGGTCCATCACGAACGCGTCCGGTCCGCAGCTGATCAGCATCAGCCCCAGGCGATGTTCCACCGGCGGCAGGAACGCTGCCCGCAGCGAAACCGACTCCTCGTCGTCGGCCAGCACCTCCACCGACTCGGCGAACCGCTCCACCGCCCACCGCCCGGTCTGCGGCACCACCAGCTCCACCCACGTCGCCGCCCGGTTCGCGGCGATCACCTGGTCGACGTCGTCCGGTCGCTCGAACGTCTCGGCAAGTGCTTCCGACGACCGGATGCCCGAGACCAGGAAGCTCCTGCTCCGGCCGTCGGCGTCGACCGGTCCCGCGTCCAGCTCCCAGCCGCGCCGGGTCCGCACCACCCGCCACGGCTCGACGACGCGCTCCGACGTCCCGGGGTGCCATGCCCGCGAGTAGACGATGCGCACCTGCCGACGTTGCTGCACCGCCGCGTTCAGTGACGCCGCCAGCTCCGCGCCCTGATCCTCCGCACCGGAGCTGGACGCCGGCCACAATGCGGAGCTGAACGCGTCCATCGCCTCCCGTAGCACCTCGTTGTCGGGCTCCAGTGCAAGCATGTCCGCGCCCGCCGCGGCCAACGCCCCCAGCTGCTCCGCCGAGAGGTGCTCTACCCCCAGCTCGCGCTCCGGGTCCGGGGCTGCCACCCGGACCACCGCTGCCGTCTCGGGGTCATCCTCCTCCCCGTCCGACCCGACGAACTCCACGACCGGCATCCGGAAGTCGGTCAGGTCCATCACGTCGGCCCGGTAGTAGGCCAGGAAGGTCTCCCGCAGCGACGTCCCATCCGTGCCGAGCTCCTCTGCCAGGTCGGCGAACGACAACCCCTGCGGGTGCATCTCCAGGATCGCCAGCGCCGCAGGCAGCCCCGCGACCCGCTTCGCGAACCCCTCCACCGGCGTCATGACCGCGCCGCCACGACCGCGCGCAGCTCGGCCGCCATCTCGTCGCGGACCGACTCGGGCGAGACCACCCGCACGCGACTGCCGAGCTCGTAGACCCGCCAGCGGAACACGTCACGGTGGGTCACGACGTACGACGCGTGCAGCTCGCCGTCCACCTCGGACACGCGGGTCGCGGAGCCCAGGACGTTCTCGACCAGCGGGACGTGCTCGGTCTCCACCGCCAGCACCACGTCGACCGGCGGGTCGATCTCCCAGCTCAGCGGATCCAGCGAGTGCCGCACGACCTCGTCGGCGACGTCGGCCGTGAACGGCGCGTCCAGGGCGACCTCGCTCATCCGCGACACGACGAACTCCTTGACGACGTCCTGCTCGTCCTCGCGACCAGTGAGGTACCACCCCGACGGCCCGCTGTGCACCCGCGCCGGGTGGACGGTCCGGGTGGTTCCCTTGTAGGTGAAGCGGATCAGGCAGTGTCGCTCTGCCGAGCGCATCGCCAGGTCGAGCTGCGGGCTGGTGCTGCCGCCGTTGGGGGGTCCGGGGGCCGGGCCGCCGTCGGGGTCCAGGTGCGAGGCCAGGTCACCACGTCCGGCCTCCAGGGCCGCCCGCATCAGCTCGGCCCGCTGCGGGGGGCTCAGGTGCACCCGCAGGCGGTTGTCGTGCGCGAACATGCGGAAGACCGCGTGCGAGCCGTGCGGCGCCACGTTGCGGATGTCGTATCCCAGGTTGTTCAGGTGCTTGATGTCGCGGTCGAGCGCGCGCCTCTTCGTGTCCGGGTCGCCCCCGCCGGCCACCACGACCTCGAGCAGCTTCGTCATCTGCACACCCAGCTCCGACCCGCTGAGCACCGTGATGAGCCGCACCAGCCGCTCCATCGCGGGCACCGGGTCACGTCCGGGCGTCTTCGGCATCGCTGCCCCCTGTCCACCTTCGGCGACCGAGCCCCGGCCATCTTGCCGCATGTGACGGCGTCCGAGCCGGTGCGCCGGGTTGTGTCCGGCCCCCGGCGCACGATCGGACCGCGGGTCGAGAGGGGGCAGCGATGTCGAAGGGCACACTGGGAAAGCGAGATGGCCACGGCAGGCGCAAGCGCTACTGCCTGTCGGCGCGCAAGGTTCGCTACCGGGACGGCCACGACGCGGCGCTCGCGCTGACCAGCCTGCGGCGGCGGCGGTCACGGGCCGAGACCGACGGCGCCGCCCACAACATCAGGGTCCGGCGGAAGTACTGGTGCCCGGCGTGCGGCGGATGGCATCTCACCAGCCAGCCGCCGCCGGGGTTCGGCCTGATCGCCTGAAGGTCCTCTACCGCTGCACGTCGACCACGATGCGGGTCGGGCTGGAAAGGGTGAACACCCGGAACGGTTTCTTCGCGGCCAGGCCGACCCCGACGCTGACGTAACCCTCGAAGTCCCCGACCAGCACGGTCTCCCTGACCTGCGGCAGGAACCACCGCTTGCGGGCCGGCGTCCGCAACGTCGACGCCCCGGTGGTCTCGGTGTGCGCCCGGGCCGGCGTCAGCACGATCTGCAGCCGGGCGTTGCCGCGGACCGCGACCGGGAAGCCGGACCCGTCCTGGGTGAGCACCGGCACGTAGCGGACGCGGTAGCCGGGGGCCTTGCCGGAGATGTCGAGCACGACCCGGTCGTACGTCGGGTGGCTGCCCGCCCGGATGCCGGTGAGCGCCGGAGTCGGGAACGTCGATCGGGTCGCCGTGGCCGCGGTCGTGCTCCAGGTCGGGCGGGTGGTCGCCTCGGCGGGTGCGACAGCGACGGCGGTACCAGCGGCGAGCGTCAGGCCGGTGACGGCGGCAAGCATGCGCCCGGTGCGGCGCGGATGGCGAGATGACATGGACGGTCTCCCTGTGTCGGATGTCGGAGCGATCAGGAGCATGCGCCGATACGTGTGCTCGGGATCGGTGATCCACAGGGCGATCTGGCCGCGTCGGGTTCGTCCACAGGAACGGATGCCGACTCGCGACTGCTCGTGTCCCACATCCAGATGACGCCCGAACGGCCCGTGGGGTTGGCGGGACGAAGGTGGGAGACTCCGTGGTCATGTCCACCGAAGCGCGGCACGCGCGATGACCGACCAGCTCGTCCAGGGCGGTCGCCCGATCGCGCGGTTCCGGGTGCTCGGCTTCCCGGTCACCATCGACATCTCGTTCGTGATCGTGATCGGGGTCCTGGGCTGGACCCCCGGTGTGACCGGGCGTGACTTCGTGCTGTGGATGCTGATCGTGCCGCTCGCCGTCCTGACCCACGAGCTGGGACATGCCCTCGTCGCGCGGCCCACCGGGGCGAGCCCGGCCATCGCGCTCGTGGGCCTCGGCGGCGTAACGACGTACGTCCCACCGCGCCCGCTTTCGCGTGGCCGCTCCCTCGCGATCTCAGTGGCCGGGCCGGCCGTGGGGCTGCTGCTCGGCGGCGCCATGAAGGCCTACCAGTCGGCGGCCGACATCGCGCCGTTCTCGTTGGCCGAGGCGGTGCTGAGCACGGCGATCTTCACGACCCTCGGGTGGAGCGTGCTCAACCTGCTCCCGATCCTGCCGCTCGACGGCGGGCAGGCGCTGCGCGAGCTGTTGCCGGGTTCGCCCGCTGTGCGCGAGGTGCGGGCGGCAGTCGTCTCGATCGTCACCGGCGTGGCGGTCGCGGCGTTCGCGCTCTACATGTCGTTGGTCTTCGGCGCGCTGCTGGTCGGCTTCCTCGTGTTCACCAACGTGATGACGATCCGGGACGCCCGGAGGGAGGGCAGTCGGGACGTGTCGCAGCGGCTGGTGCAGATGCTCTGGAGCGGTCGCCGCGACGACGCGCGGGCGTTGCTGGCCGCGCAGCCGGTCGACGCAGGGGTGCACCCGTTGGTGCGTGCCGCGGTCCGCGCTGTCGGCGAGGACCCGGCCGGCGGCCAGGCGGTGCTCGAGGCGGCGGCCGGGCAGGACCCGGACGACCCCTCGGCGAGTGCCATGCTGCTGCTCGTCCACCGGGTGCGCCAGGACTGGGAGGCGGCGCTGGAGCTGGTACGGGGACCCTTCGGCTCGTCGCTGCACCCGTCGGCGGTGCTGGCGGCCCAGACCGTCGCGTTCCGCGAGGGGGCGCACAGCCAGAGCGCGCTGATCGGTGAGGCGTTCCTCGATCGCACCGGCAACGGCGGCGCCGATGGTGCGGCCGACGAGGCCGCGGCCTCGGTCGCCTACAACGCGGCCTGCGGCTGGGCCCGTGCCGGCGAGCAGGACCGCGCGGTTGCGGCGTTCCGGCGGGCGGCCGAGCTTGGTTTCGCGGACCTGAAGGCGGTCGACAGCGACGCGGACCTGGCACCGCTGCGGCCTCGGGCTGACTACGACGAGGCCCGGCAGGTGATCCGGGGCCGCGCGCTGGCGCAGCTCGACGCGGACGACGGGGACGTGTCGTCGCCTTGACTCCCACGACAGCGTCGACGCGGCGACGCCGGGGCACGCCTCAGCGATGTCCGACGCCGAGCTCGAGGTCGACGACGACCGGCGCGTGGTCGGACGGACCCTTGCCCTTGCGGGCCTCGCGGTCGACGTAGGCGTCCTGGACCGCACCTGCGAACGGCCGGGTCGCGTAGACGAGATCGATGCGCATGCCCATGTTCTGGTGGAACATGCCGGCGCGGTAGTCCCAGTAGGTGAAGGGGCGGTCGTACTTCAGTGGCCGCGGCACCACGTCGACCAGCCCGGTGTCGCGCAGCCCGGCCAGCGCCTGACGTTCCGGCGGAGTCACGTGCGTCGACCCGACGAACGCGGCGGCGTCCCAGACGTCGTCGTCGGTGGGTGCGACGTTGAAGTCACCGCACACCGCGTAAGGAGGCACCGCGGTCGTGCCCACCGTGAGCTCGGCGTCGACCATGCCGCGTAGCGAGGCGAGCCACGCGAGCTTGTAGGCGTAGTGGTCGTGACCCGGCTCCCGACCGTTGGGCACGTAGACCGACCACAGCCGCACGCCGCCGCAGGTTGCGCCGATCGCGCGGGACTCGGGCTCGGGATAGCCAGGCTCGTCACGCAGTCCGCGGACCACGTCGTCGAGCCCCACGCGGGACAGGATCGCGACGCCGTTCCACCGGCTGTCGCCGTGCGCGGCCACCTGGTAACCCTCGGCCGCCACCGCCTCGCTCGGGAACGCGTCGGCGGCGCACTTGGTCTCCTGGAGGCAGACCACGTCCGGACGGGTGTCGCCCAGCCACTGGACGAGCCGGGGGAGCCGGGCTATGACTGAGTTGACGTTCCACGTGGCGACGCGCATGACGTCGATCGTGCCAGCAGTGCATCACCGTGTGTCGCGGCCGTAGGGGGGCTTGGTGACCGAGATGCCCACTTCCGAATGGAGCGTCCCTTGATGCACCGACGCATGACCCGGATCGCCGTCTCCGCCACCGTCACCGCGGTCGCGGGTCTGCTTGCGCTGACCACCGAGCCGGCAATGGCGAGCACTCCGCGCACGGGCGGCCTGGTGGCCGCCGCGGATGCACCATTGACGGTGGCCGTCATGGGTGACACGCCGTACGGCGATGCGCAACGGGCGGCGTTCCCACGTCTCGTGTCACGGATCAACGCCGATCCCGGCGTGGGGCTGGTGCTGCACGCCGGGGACGTCAAGAGCGGCGCGTCCACGTGCAGCAACGCACGCTTCGCCGACCTCGCCGGTCTGTTCGGCACGTTCAGCGACCCCTTCGTCCTGACCCCGGGTGACAACGAGTGGACCGACTGCCACAAGGCGGCGGCGGGCCGGTACGTCCCGACCGAGCGGTTGGAGGCGGTCCGTCGCACGTTCTTCCCCGTGCCGGGCCGGACCCTGGGGGTCAGTGCGATGAGCGTGCTGAGCCAGGCGAGCGACCCAGGGCATGCGAGCTACGTCGAGAACGTCATGTTCGAGCGCAGCAGGGTGGTCTTCGCCTCGGTGCACGTCGTGGGCAGCAAGAACG
>JBOGDY010000024.1:0-15835 GCA_050742955.1 Actinomycetes bacterium
CTGTCCGGCGTGTTCCGGACGCTGGAGCGCCGCCTCGTGGTCGTGCGGTGAGGCGGCCGTGAGCAATATCGTCCTTTACGACCACCCCGGCCCGCGGGCTGTCCGCCGGGCGCGGCTGGCCAGCGTTATCGGCGGCGTAGTGGTGGCGGCCGTCGTCGCTATGGTCCTGTGGCGCTTGATCGACCGCGGCCATTTCTCTGAGCAGAAGTGGGAGCCCTTCCGCGACGCGGCCACGTGGGAGGCCCTCGGCGACGGGCTCGTCAACACGCTCAAGGCCGCCGCGCTGGCCATCGTGCTGGCCCTGGTCACCGGCGTCCTGCTCGCGGTCGGTCGGCTGTCAGAACGCCCGTTCGTCCGAGCACCCGCCGTGGCCGTGGTGGAGTTCTTCCGCGCGGTGCCCCTGCTGATGCTCATGTTCTTCTTCTTCCTGGCCTCGCCGGACACGCTGGGCACGTACGGCTCCGTCGTGCTCGGCCTGACGCTCTACAACGGCGCCGTATTAGCGGAGGTCTTCCGGGCCGGCATCCTGGCCGTGCCGAGCGGGCAACGGGAGGCGGCCTACGCCATCGGCCTGAGCCCGTCACAGGTGATGAGCCTGGTCCTGGTCCCGCAGGCGGTGCGGTCGATGCTGCCCGCTCTGGTCAGCCAGTGCGTGGTCGTGCTCAAGGACACGTCGCTCGGTTACATCATCCTCTACGACGAGCTCGTGCGGCTCGGTCGCCAGATCTTCACCAGCTACTTCAACATCATCGCGACGATCCTGGTCGTCACGGTCATCTACGTCGGCATCAACATGACCCTCTCGTGGTTCGCGCACTGGCTCGAGGCCCGAACGCGCCGCCGGTTCGGCAAGGGCGTCCTCAGCGCTGACGTCGACACGTCCGCCGCAGCCTGACCGACGAGACGTGGCAGCGGGTCGTGTGATCTTCTGAGGGCATCCCCGTGCGGGGGCGACGAGGAGGATCGATCGATGCAGACGCTGCCCTACGGCGAGTGGCCCTCGCCCATCAGCGCGGCCGACGTGGCCCGCGCCGGGGTCACGCTCGGGACCGTCGTCCCGATCGGTGACGAGGTGTGGTGGACCGAGACCCGGCCCGCCGAGGGCGGCCGAACCACCGTCGTGCGCCGGCGCGGCGACGGCGAGGTCGTGGACGCCCTGCCGGCGCCGTGGCAGGCGCGCACCCGGGTGCACGAGTACGGCGGTCGGGCCTGGCTGCCGCTACCGGCGACGTCAGGCGGCGGGCTGGTCTTCGCGCACTGGGACGACCAGCGCCTCTACCTGCTGGCCGACGGCGCGGACGAGCCTCGACCGCTGACCCCGCAGCCCGACGAGCCCGCCGGCCTGCGCTACGCCGAGCCGGTGCTCGGCCCCGGCGGCACCGAGCTGCTCTGCGTCCGCGAGGCCCACAGCGACGGCCGGGTCACCCGGCACGTCGTGGCCGTGCCGCTGGACGGCAGCGCAGCCGCCGCGCCCACCGGCGTACGCGAGGTTGTGGGTGGCAGCGACTTCCTCGCACACCCGCGCGTCTCCCCCGACGGCCGCCGGATCGCCTGGATCGCGTGGGACCACCCGCGGATGCCGTGGGACGGCACGGAGCTGCGCGTCGCCGACCTGCAGGACGGACGCGCCGTCGACGCCCGGACCCTGCTGGGCGGCCCGGATGAGGCGGTGCTGCAGCCGGAGTGGGCCGACGACGCGACGCTCTACGCCGTCTCGGACCGGACCGGCTGGTGGAACCTCTACCGCGTCGCGGTGACCGGCGACGGCGACCCCGAGCCGATGTGCCCACGCGAGGAGGAGTTCGGCTTCCCGCTGTGGGTGCTCGGCATGATCTCCTACGCGGTGCTGCCCGACGGCCGGCTCGTGGTGATCCACGGCACCGGCACCTACCGGCTCGGTCTGCTCGACCCGGGCAGCGGCGAGCTCACCGACCTCGACCTGCCGTTCACCGTGTGGGCGCCGTGGCTCCGGCTCGCCGGGAACCGGCTGGTCACGGTCGCTGGGAGCGCGACCGAGCCCCACACGGTCGTGCGGGTCGATCTCGGGGACGGCTCGGTGGAACGGCTGCGGCGGTCCGTCGACCGGGTCCCCGACGCCGCCTACCTGCCACGACCGCAGTCGCGGGCGCTGGCCGGCAAGGACGGGCGCACGGTGCACGCGCACGTGTTCCCGCCGCGCAACCCGCAGGCGCAGGCACCGGACGACGAGCTACCGCCGTACGTCGTGTTCGTGCACGGCGGACCGACGGCACAGTCGTTCCCCCTGGTGAACATGGGCATCGCGTTCTTCACCAGCCGTGGCATCGGCGTGGTCGACGTCGACTACGGCGGGTCGTCGGGCTACGGGCGGGCCTACCGCCAGCTGCTGAACGGACAGTGGGGCGTCGTCGACGTGCAGGACTGCGTGGCCGCGGCGCAGGCGCTCGTCGACGCGGGTGAGGCCGACCGGTCGCGGCTGGCGATCCGGGGCGGCTCGGCCGGCGGATGGACGACGCTGGCAGCGCTGACCACGACCGACTACTTCGCCGCGGGAACGTCGTTCTTCGGGGTGGCCGAGCTGCTGCGCTTCGCCGAGGACACGCACGACTTCGAGTCGCGCTATCTCGACGGGCTGATCGGCCCACTGCCGGAGTCCCGCGACCTCTATGTCGAGCGGGCGCCGCTGTCCCACGTGGACGACGTGTCCTGCCCGGTCCTGCTGCTGCAGGGCTCCGACGACAAGATCGTGCCGCCGTCGCAGTCGTTGCTGTTCCGTGACGCGCTCGCCGCGAAGGGCATCCCGCATGCATACCTCGAGTTCGCCGGTGAGCAGCACGGCTTCCGCAAGGCCGAGTCCATCATCGCCTGGCACGAGGCGGAGCTGTCGTTCTACGGCCAGGTGTTCGGCTTCGTCCCGCCGGGAGTGCCGGTGCTCGAGCTGTCGACGGGCTGAGTCCGCGACGCCGAGCTAGTTGCCGACCATCACTTGCACCCCTCACCTGACGGTGATTCTCCCGTCGATGAGCGTCTCGTGGAAGGTCAGGCCGGAGACTTCCAAGACCACAGTCGTGCCTGGGCCGCCAGCACGGACGACCGCCTCGAACGGCCGGTTCTGACCGGCTCCTAGACCGGTCACGGTCGCCACGCCGCGCATAACCGCTCGTCTGCCGTCCGTGGTAAGTGACGTGACGCGGCCTGTGACATACATGGCATTCGTGGTGAACTCGCCGCTACCCGGTCCGCTGCTGGCCGACGGTCCCAATGCAAGACACTCGAAGGAGCCGCCTGAGGAAGTGGCGTGGAAGGTGAGGAGTGTCGTGACGGGCGACGGGGTGGCGCCGCCCGTGCCGCCTTCGATGATCGTGTGACCTGCGCCGGCAACGCGCCCGATGCCCGCCTCAGCAGTTGCACCGACGCGCAACAACGTGGCGCCCACGAGCACGGCTGCCATCACGACACAGGCGACGGTCGCGCGCTCAACGGCGCTGAGCCGATGTCTCATCTCTGCCTCCTTGCGATGTGGTGTGGACGTTCAACTCGTCGGTCGACAGGGGGCGCGCGGGGCCGTGGTCGATGACTGACGCCGGGATCGACCGGGACCATCTCGATACACGCCGAGACCACGTCTGCCGCCTCACGAGGTTCCGTGGTTGATGGTGCGTAAGCAAAGCAACTCCGGCCGGATGACCGTGTCAAGACATCCGCGGGCGGGTGCCCATCAGTCCATCCGCCGCATTGCGGTACCTGCTGACCCCTCGACCGTGTCTTGACCGAGGGAGCCAGCCTGTGGCCACATGGAACGGGACCGACGAGCGGGTCCGCACCGTTCTCGATCGTTCAGCGTCGGCAGATGCGAAAGGGGAGGGTGGACGTGCTAAGGCTGGTTCGCCGACTCACGATTCCTGTCCTGCTGGCCATGACCCTCACCCCGCCGGTGCCCACCGCCGCGACGAGTGGGGCGTCATCTGCTCGAACCTCCGGTCGGGTGGCGATCGCGGCGGATCTCATCGTCCTCGAGGGCGTGGCCGTCGAGCGGCTCAACCCGGTGCGCGCCGCTCGGGTTCTTGCCTACGTGAGCGTGGGGATGGCCCGCGCCGCCAGCGACCGCCCGGAGTCCGAACTGACGGTCGTTGCCGCCGCCGCGAGGGTCGTCGACGGGCTACTACCCGCACGAGCGGACGCGGCGAATGCTCTGGTGGCCAGAACGCGCATCGACTTGGCCGAGCGCGGCATCACCTCGCGGCGGATCCACGCCGCCGAACGGCGCGGCGCGCGCATCGCCGGCCGACTGCTCTACCGGGCGACACGTGACGGGGCAGACAGCAATCAAGCGTCGCCATCGCCGCATGCGCCGGGCACCTGGCAGCCCACCCCACCGGGCTACCTGCCGCCGCTGGAGCCTGCCGCGGGCACCTGGCGTACTTGGCATCTTCGACGCGGAGACACCTACCGCCCTGCGCCGCCGCCTCGTCCGGGCGACGCAGGTTACGCCGCACAGGTGGCCGAGGCGTACGCCGTCGCCCGCAGCCTCACCCCCGAGCAGGTCGCGGCAGCCCGGTTCTGGGCCGACGGGCCAGGCACCGTTACCCCGGCCGGGCATTGGAACGAGATCGCCATCCAGCTGCTGCGCAAGGGCCGGCCCGAACTACCCGAAACCACCTTGATCCTTGCCGCGCTCAACACCGCCCAGGCAGACGCGTTCATCGCCTGTTGGGATGCCAAGTACGCCTACCACAGCGAGCGGCCGGTGACGGCCATCCGTCGCGATCTTGATCCTGGGTTCCTGCCGCTCCTCACGACGCCCCCGTTCCCCTCCTACGCGTCCGGTCACTCGACAACCTCTGCGGCAGCCGCCACCGTCCTCGGTGCGTTCTTCCCCTCGGCCGGGGCGCGGCTGAGGGCCTGGGCGGCCGAGGCCGCGGTCAGCAGGCTCTACGCCGGAATCCACTTCCGCATCGACAACGAGGCCGGGCTCCGCCTGGGCCACCTCGTCGGGCGAGCGACGCTCGCCCACATGGCCGATGAGCAGGACAGGGATCGCCGAGCGGCCACAGGCGGGTGAGCCCGATATAGCCATGGCACATGGTTTCCGCCAGGTCTAGCGTCATCACCGAGTTCAGTCGCGGGTCGCCGTCTGGCGGCGGCCCGGCCTGCGGGAGCGAGGTGAGCAACCGACGACGCCACTGACGCCCCAAGGACCCTGAGGTCTTCCCTCACGGAGGTGCGCGCGATGACGGTCTCCTCTTCTGCCACGTCAATCCGTGGACGACGGAGTGGCGGAGATCCACGACTCGGCGTCGCGTCGCGTGTCCTCGACCGCCGAGATGGCCATGGTCGCAAGGGGTGCCTCGCCAAGAGCATGCCGCGGTAGGGACGGAAGGGAGTGAGCGATGAAGAGAATCCGGTTTCTGGCCCTGATTGCTGGGCTCTCAGCCGCACTGGTGGTCATGGGGACCGCAGCGTCCGGATCACCCAGCTCGGACGACGGAAAGATGCGTTGGGACCTCATCAACATCGACTTCACGACCGGGACAGTGTCCGCGGGCGGGGTCGCCTCGGCCCTGGCCAGTGACAGTTCCAAGATCACCTTGACGGGCTCCGGTCGGTTCAACCCCGAGGCCCGGGTCGGGCGGCGCGCCACGGGCGGCGGGACGTGGACGACGTACGACGCGGCTGGCGCTGTCACCGGCAGCGGCGACTACAACGTGAAGCGGTTCGTGTCGTTCGCGCCAGCTCCAGGGACGCTCCCCCTCCCGAACGACGACATCGGCTCTCTCGATCTGGCCCGCGCTGGGCTGCTCGTGGTGACCGTCAGGTACTCGTCCGGCGAGAAGGGCGTGCTGACCGTCAGCTGCCACCTGATGGGCACGCCCGACACCCTCTTCGAGGGGATCACCGCGACCAAGGGCCACGCGGCCTACTGGCAGCCGGAAGCTCCCCCCGCACCGCCGGGTAACGGCAACCGCACGCTGTTCCACCTGCTCGACGACCAGGGGGACGACGACTAGAGGCACGATCCCCTGATTTTCCCTGGTTCAGGGCGTCTCCGCGGGGACGCCCTGAACGTTCGCGGACGTCATCGAGCGCGCCCTGTGGAAAACCGGGGCGGAACCGACCCGGCCAGCAGGCCACGGCCCGAGTCGTCAGTGAGAGTGGGGGGGCACGGACGGCCCTTCGCTGGCCTGGACAACCACGAACCCGTGACCTGCGAAGGCGAGCTGGAACGCCTCGCCCGAGCCCCGGCCGATCAGCGCGCCGGCGGTGGCGGTGCGGCGCACGCTGGTCGAGAGGGTCGTCGACCAGGCCACGGCCGACTGCATGTCGGCGAGGGTCGGGGCGTCGACGGACAGCACGACCGGCGTGCCGTGCGCCATGACCGCGACCTGCCCGGTCCCGGTGAACACGGTGTTGAACACGCCCCCGGACATCATCGACGCTCCCTCGACCCGCCGGATGTCCCAGTCCAGCGATGAGTCGAACGCGAGCACGTTCCGGCCGTTCACCGTGACCGAGTCGCCCTCGAGGGTGATGAGGTGGATCTCGTTGGCGTCCTCGGCCAGGAAGAGGTCACCGCGCCCGGTCACCCGCATCAGCGGCACACCTTCGCCGGTCAACGCCTTCTTGAGGAACTTCCCTACGCCGCCGGAGCCCTTGTAGGCGAAGTCCATCTCGCCCTGGTAGGCCACCATGGACCCCTGACGAGCCATCACGTCGCCCTCGAGCCGGACCCGCAGCATCCGCGGGTTCTGCAAGGCGAACCGCTCCTGCGTCGCGCTCTCGACGTTGTGCCCGAACAGCTCGCTGCGCATCGTCTCCCCGTCCCTGATCCGTCGATGACCTGCCGCGCCCGACGCTAGCGGGTGGGGCCCGGTGTCTACGGGGCAGGGGACGCCGATCCGGAGGTCGGCTCGGCCGTCGTCGTCGCTGTGGCGGTCGGCTCCGGAGTCGCCTCGTCGCTGGCGCCTCCGGTGGTCGGGTCCGGGGTCGGCTGTGCGCTGCCCGCCCCGCCCGGCCCGGTCGACGTGACCGGCGCGGGGTCGGAGCCGGATCCGGGGTCCGAACCCGACCCGGTGCCGGTCTCGAGTCCGCCACCCGGTGACCCGGCGCCGACTCCGGTCGAGGACGATCCGCCTTCCTGCTCCAGGATGGCGAGGATGGCCGCCTCGAACGTCGTCAGCTCCGTCCGGAGCTGCGCCAGCGGGATGTCCTCGATGGTCGCTCCGAACTCGTCGATCTGCTCCCAGAGCAGGGCGAGCTCGGTCATCGCGTCAGCGCTGAGCGCGTCGGGCAGCGTGACCACGAGCTGGGTGGCCAGCGCGTAGGTCACGCACTCGATGCACGAGTAGTTGGCCGCCACCGCGATGTTCCGCGGGATCGCGATGTCGGCCTGGCCGATGGACAGCACCACCTGGAACCCGACCGCCACAGTCCTGCAGCCCATGCAGCTGGCCAACGCGTAGGCCTCGTTGGTGTTGTCGACCTCGCCGTCGGTGACCCACACCAGGGCGAAGGCGACGTCATAGACCGTCGAGCCGTCCTCGGTGTTGACCGCGAGTGCCTGGTTGTCGCCCTCGCCTGCCGCGTCCGGCTTGGTGAAGGGGAAGACCCATGCGGGCTCCGCATCGGGTTCACCGGGGGAGCCTGCGTCCGGGACGTCCCCGGCGGGACCGTCGTTCGGGACGAGGATCAGCGCAAGCTGCGGGTGGTCCTTGGTGGGCAGGGCGGTGTCGGCGGCCCAGACGGTGCGCGCCGCACCGACCTGGTCGTCCTGCAAGCCTGTCGTCCGGCTCGTCGCGACGCTGCTGGAGGGGCTCGACGCCCCGGCCACGGATATGACATCGGTCAGGGTCCCGCGCTCGTCGGGCCGGATCGGCCGGTAGGTGTGACCGTCGGGCCACCAGGCCCAGGCGACCCCAGCCACGAGTGCGGCGGCCAGGACACCCGCGGCCGCCCGCTTCGCTCGGCTGCCCGCCGTCGCGCTCCACACGCGCGCCGTCGTCTGACGCAGGACCCGGGTGAGCAGGTAGACCATGGCGAGCAGAGGCAGGCAGATCGCGACGATCGACAGCAGTCGCACCACGACCGACGCGAGATCGCCGTCTCCCAGGTTGCCCTGCAGTGTGGCCCACTGCTGCTGCAGGCTCATCCACCCCGTGGCGAAAAGGCGCGGGAGCACGACGACCATCAGCACGAGCGAGAGGAAGAGCAGGGGTACGACGACCAGGACCCAGATGCTCACGACCGCCCGGGCCCACGGCTTGAGGGCCGCGCCCTCGCCGCTCCCCCACCGAGTGGGGAGCAGTCCTATCAGGGTCGGCCTGATGTGCGCGTAGAGGTCGGGCACTCCGACCAGGTCGGCGAGGATGTGGTAGCCGTCGAAGCGGACCAGGGGGGCGAGCTGACGGAGCATCTGGAGCAGCTGGGTGGCGATGATGAGCAGCAGCGCGTCCCAGCCGGTCGCTGCCCACGCCGCGAACATCGTGACGGAGACGATGGCGTTGAAGTAGAGCCCGCCGAGGTCGACGCGCACCCGGCCGCCGCGGCCGAGCCGGTAGCTGTCGCTGACCTCGGTGTAGAAGGCCGGCCACACCAGGTAGAGCCCGGCACCCATCGCGCCCGGGGTCGCCCCGCCGTACCGGCAGGCGGCGGCGTGGCCGAACTCGTGGAAGCCCGCCGACAGCACCGTCACGGCGAAGACCAGCAGGAGCAGTCCGGGCTTGTCGAAGGCCTGGTAGGTCGCGGATGCAAGGCCCTTCTCGAAGAGCACCCACCCGCTGGTGACGACGAAGGCCACGACGGCGATGAGCACGACAACCGGGTGGAACAGCGCCGCGAACGGCGCCGTGACCCGCCGCGTCACGGCCGGGTCGGACACGACGTACCTGAAGCGCAGGGCGAGCAGCGGGTTGGACTTCGACACCGCGGGCTGCGCCCCGTCGGGCCCGCGGAGGACGCCGAGGGACCGCAGCTTGCTCTCGAGGAGCAGGCGAACGTCGTCGGGTCCGACCTTCCGGCCCGTCCGTTCGCTGACAGCCGCCGCGATCTCGGCGTGGTCGCGACGGCCGTCCACCGCCTCGAGGACGCGGTAGAGCAGCGGGGTGAGCTGGATGGTCTGACCGTCTGCCCGGCGGACCAGCGCGGGGGCCCTGCGGTAGCCCGAGCCGGTCAGCTCGCCGAGCATCTCGACCCCGTCGGCACGCGCGGGTGCCGACGGGGCCGGGACGCGGACGGCGGTGGCCCCTGCCATGAGGATCTCTTACTGGGTGATCTCGGACTGCTGGTCGGCAGTGGCCTCGGCGGTGACGTCGTCCAGGTGCTGGTTGATGATCGCGTCCTGCTGGGCGACAGCGGTTGCGTCGGAACCGATCGAGCCGATGTTCGCTGCCACCGCCGCGTCGATCGGTGCGGCGACGTTGGCGTTGGCGGCCACGGCGCCAGCGATGGGGGCAGCGATGTCCGCGTCGAGCGCCGCGTTCACGTCGACGTTGAGCAGGTCGCCGTCGAGTGCCGAGGTCGGGTCGGTCGGGAGCGCCGAGATCTCGTCGCCGGTTGGTGCCGTGCCCGTGCCGGCTGGCGGCGCCGTACCAGTGCCGTCGTCGATCACGTCGTTGCCCTGGTCGATGACGCTGTCCTGCGGCGCGTTGGCGATGGCCTCACCGGAGATGCCCTGGTCGATGAGGACGCCCTGGTCGGCCAGTGCGGCGGCGCTCGAGTCGAACGACAGGACGTTCGCCGCGACGGCGGCGTCGATGGGAGCCGCAACGTTGGCGTTGGCGGCGATCGCGAGGTCGATCGGCGCGGCCAGGTCGAGGGCGAGGTCGAGGTCGACGTTGAGGTCGAGGAGCGAGATCACCTCCTTGTCGGGCAGTGGCGTGGCACCCTCGGCTGCCAGCTCGTCCTTCGAAAGAGGCGTCAGATTCGGCTTGTCCATGACCTGCTCCGTTTCTCCTCGTGGGAGTTGCAGCGCCGGAGCGCAGGGCATGCGAGATCGCGGTCGCCCCAGGTGTGTGACACGGCGACCGAACAACCCCGTTGCTCAGCGTTCCAGCCGAACGGTCTTGCGGAGCCTTGCTGCCCGCAAGCCGAGGGGACAAACCCCGAACAAGATCAATGCTTCGAGCCGCGCGCGTGTCGGCTACGCGTGTGGTTCGGCCACGCACCGTCAGTCAGCGGGCGACCTCGGTGGCCCGGGACTCGCGGACGACGGTGACCCTTATCTGGCCGGGGTAGGTCAGCTCGGTCTCGACCTGCTTGGCGATCTCGCGGGCGATCACCTGGGCCTGGATGTCGTCGACGGCATCCGGCAGCACCATCACGCGGACCTCGCGCCCGGCCTGCATGGCGAAGACCTTCTCGACGCCCTCGTGCCCTGCGGCGATCTCCTCCAGCCGCTCCAGCCGCTTGACGTAGGCCTCGAGCGACTCGCGCCGCGCCCCGGGTCGGCCACCGCTGATGGCGTCGGAGGCCTGGGTGAGGACCGCCTCGAGGGTGCGCACCTCCACCTCGTTGTGGTGGGCCTCGATGGCGTGCACGACGTCCTCGTGCTCGCCGTACCTGCGGGCGACCTCCGCCCCGATCAAGGCGTGCGACCCCTCCACCTCATGGGTGAGCGCCTTGCCCACGTCGTGCAGCAGCGCGCACCGCTTCATCAGAGCAGGGTCCAGCCGCAGCTCGCTGGCCATCATCGCGGCCACGTGCGCCGACTCGACGAGGTGCTTGAGGACGTTCTGCCCGTAGGACGTGCGGTACCGGAGCCGGCCGAGCAGCGCGACCAGCTCGGGGTGCATGTCGGTGATGCCGAGGTCGACCAGCGCGTCCTCCCCTGCCCGCACGCAGAGCGCGTCCACCTCACCCTTGGCCCGCTCGTAGGAGTCCTCGATGCGTTGCGGATGGATACGGCCGTCGAGCACCAGCGCCTCGAGCGCGATCCGGCCGACCTCCCGGCGGACCGGGTCGAAGCAGGACAGCAGGACCGCCTCGGGCGTGTCGTCGATGATGAGGTTGACGCCGGTGACCGACTCGAAGGCGCGGATGTTGCGCCCCTCGCGGCCGATGATCCGCCCCTTCATGTCGTCGCTGGGCAGGTGCAGCACCGAGACGACCGACTCGCTGGTCTGCTCGGTGGCCAGCCGCTGGATCGCCAGCGTGACGATCTTGCGTGCCCGCGCGTCACCCTCGTCCCGCGCCTCCTTCTCGAGATCGCGGACGATGACCGCCGCCTCCCGCTTGGCCTGCCCCTCGATGGTGGACACCAGCTCGGTCCTGGCCTGCTCGGCGGTAAGGCCGGCTGTCCGCTCCAGCACCAGCCGGCGGTCCTCCTCCAGCCTGCCGAGCTCGGCTCGGCGTGCGACGAGGTCGGTTTCCTGCTCCGAGAGCTCGCGGGTGCGCTCCTCCAGGTGGCGGGCCTCCCCGTCGAGCCGTTCCTCCCGCTCGGTGACCCGGTGCTCCCGGCGCTCGAGGTCGAGCCGCTGCTCGCGGAGGTCGTCGCGGATGGCGCGGACCTCACCCTCGGCGATCGCGCGGTAGTGCTGCGCGTTCTGGGCGTCGGCCTCGGCCCGGCGGCGGGTCTCGGCAGCCTCCGCCTCGGCCCGACGCCGCGTCTCGGCGGCCTCCGCCTCGGCTCGCGCGCGCAACTGGTCGGCGTCGATCCGTGCCCGGTCGCGCTCGGCCCGCCGCTCAGCCGTGTCGTCGGCGCTTGCCAGCTCACGCCCATGATGGACGGCACCGTGCCCACCCGGATCGGGCTGCGGCGGCTGGGTCGTGGTGGACACTCGGGCCCGGGACCGGCGCACGAAGGCGACGAGCGTGACTACCCCGGCGAGGACGACCACCCACACGGCGCCGACGAGCAGGAACTCCACGATGCCCATGCCGGCGCCTCCTTCTCGTCGGGGGCGCCCGTGGCCGGGCGGCCCGAGGAGGAGTCACCACGCGTGCACGCGGAACGCGCCCGCGCGCCGTCGTGGCGTCGCGCGGGTTGCCGAACCGGCGCCACCTGTGACGTGACGCCGGCCCCGTCTCGGCGCCCGCCTGCCTCGGCGCGCGCCGACCGGTGATCCTTGAAACCGGCCCCGAGTGCCTCAGGCCGGGTCGAGTTCTTCAGTCGGTCGGTTCTATCGCGAACCCGCTCGCGCGGGGTGATCCCTTCGTGCTTCGGAGGTTAGAGCCGGGTTCGCGGCACGGTCAAGGAATCGTAGATCATCAGAGTCGGCGCCGAGGAGGCGCCGAGGAGGCCCGCAGTCAGGGGAGATCGACACCTGACCGATCACCAGCCTGGGTGCTCATCGCCGCTCGACTCGCGCTCGGCGGCCAGAGCATCGCGGACCACGGCCATGGCCAGACCCCCGGAGTAGCCCTTGCGCGCCAGCACCCCGGTCAGCCGGCGCGTCCGTGTCGCGACCGGCAGGCCGCGAGTCGCCGGAAGCCGGCGGGCAACCAGCGCGGCCGCTGCCGTGGCCTCGCGGTCGGAGTCGATCTCCTCGACCGCCGCGTCGACGGTGGCGTCGTCGACACCCCGCTTGCGCAGCTCCTGGGCGAGGGCGCGGCGCGACAGCCCTTTCCCGGTGTGCCGGGAGCGCACCCAGGCCTGCGCGTAGGCCTCGTCGTCGACCAGCCCGACCTCGCCGAAGCGGGCGAGGACGCGGTCGGCCACCGCGTCGGGAACGTCGCGGCGCCGCAGGTCGTCGGCCAGCTGGGCACGCGTACGGGGCGCCGCCGTCAGCCGCCGGAGCACGATGGTGCGCGCCACCGACTCAGGGTCGGGCTCGGGAGCGTCGTCGGCCGAGGTCCCCGGTGTGGGACCGTCGGGACGGGTCGCGGCGGGGTCGAGTCGCCGCGACCCGTCCGGGCCGTCCGCCCGGGAGGCGCGTGTTCGTCCCGGGGCGGTACGTCGAGTCATCGCAGGTTCGCGAGGGGCAGGTCAGAGGTCGGCCGGGCGAACCGGCGCGGGGGCGTCCTCGGCCGGTGCGGCACCTTCCTCCGCTGGCGCGTCCACCCGCGGTCCGATGCCGAGCTTCTCCTTGATCTTCTTCTCCAGCTCGTCGGCGAGGTCGGGGTTGTCGCGCAGGAACGCCCGCGCGTTCTCCTTGCCCTGACCGAGCTGGTCGCCGTCGTAGGTGTACCAGGCACCGGACTTGCGCACGAAGCCCTGCTCGACGCCCATGTCGATCAGCCCACCCTCGCGGCTGATGCCCTGGCCGAACAACAGGTCCATCTCCGCCTGCCGGAACGGCGGGGACACCTTGTTCTTCACCACCTTGACCCGCACCCGGTTGCCCACGGCCTCCTGGCCGTCCTTGAGCGTCTCGATGCGGCGCACATCGAGGCGGACCGAGGAGTAGAACTTCAGCGCACGACCACCGGCAGTGGTCTCGGGGCTGTTGTGCACCATGACGCCGTCGACGAAGTAGTTGTGCGAACCGTCGACCTCGATGTCGAAGCGGTGCATCGAGCGGGCCTTCGGCTTGACGTGGATGTCAAGGATGCGCGCGGGCATCGGGCGCATCATGGGCTCGACGAACTGCGGCTCGACCGAGAACTGACCGCGGAACCGGGGCAGCAGCTTGTAGTCCATGGACGGGTGCACGAACGGGGCGACCAGCTCCTGCAGCCTGGTCGTCGCGGCGGTGGTGAACTGCAGCACCGCCTTCCGCCTCGCCCCTGAGGCGATCAGCTTGCAGTCGAGCCCGTAAGTGCCCTGCAGGTAGTCGACCAGACGCTCACGCGACCCGGCGCTCATCGCCTCGACGCAGATCTCCACCCGCCCGGTGCCGCCTTGTGTCCGATCCTGCAGGCCCTTGGACCGCAGCGTGAAGCAGGCGTCGTCCATGTACCAGATGGCAAGGGCCAACGGTGTCAGGGCCTTGAGGTAGTCCCAGGTGAGGTGCTTCTTACCGTCACCGAAGTAGACGACCTGTTGCAGCTCGCCGAGCTCGGGCAGCGGGGTGAAGTCGGCGAACACCGCACCCTTGCCGTTGACCCGACGCGACGACGGGATGTTGCCGAGCAGCGACACCTTCCAGTCGAGGTAGCCGGCCTGCTTCGCCCCGTGACCCATCCGGAATCGGACACCGTGGCGGCCCCGGCGGTTAGGCGACAGGTTGGCATCGCCCATCAGACCGCCCAGCACGACCTGCCACTGGTCATCACTGAGCCGCACCTTCTCGGCCTGCACCACCCGGTCGCCCGGCAGCAGCTCGCCGGCCTCCCGCCACCCACCTGGAGTCTGGATCAGATGGTTATCCGTCGCGGCGAACTGTGCTCGCCCGTTGCCGCCGGACCGCTCCACAGTGAACTGGAGAAACTGTTCGGTCGGTCCGTTGTCGAACCAGTTGGTGACCCGGCGCGGGACGATCCTTCCGGCGTCGGCGTCGTAGGACAGCACCTCGACGTCCATCTTCTGATTGACGATCTTGCCGATCTTCTCCTGGGTGCCGTCGGCCAGTGTGACCCGGGTGTTGTAGGAAAAACACCCGAACATCACACCTATCTTTTCGCGCAGCTGGTTGATGAAGATCGCGGTCGTCTTGGACTGGCTGATCGCGCCCGTCAGCTTGCGCAGCGCCTGGCTCATGAGCCGGGCCTGCAGTCCGACGTGGCTGTCACCCATCTCGCCCTCGATCTCGGCGCGCGGCACCAGAGCCGCCACCGAGTCGATGACGATGACGTCGAGCGCGCCGGAGCGGATCAGCATGTCGGTGATCTCCAGCGCCTGTTCGCCGGTGTCGGGCTGGGACACGAGCAGGGCGTCGGTGTCGACGCCGAGCTTCCCGGCGTAGTCGGGGTCGAGCGCGTGCTCGGCATCGATGAACGCCGCGATGCCGCCGGCCTTCTGGGCGTTGGCGATCGCGTGCAGAGCAAGGCTTGTCTTCCCGCTCGACTCCGGACCGTATATCTCCACCACGCGGCCGCGCGGCAGCCCGCCGATGCCCAGAGCGATGTCGAGCGCGATGGACCCGGTCGGGATCACCTCGATCGGGGCGCGCACGTCGTCACCGAGGCGCATCACGGAGCCCTTGCCGAACTGCCGGTCGATCTGGGCGAGCGCGGTGTCGAGTGCCTTGTCGCGGTCAGCTGCTGGAGCCATGGTTGCCATCCCATTCGACGGTGGTCGGTTCGAGGCCTTGCGGGTGGATGTCTTCGTCACGACCGGCAACCTATGGCCCCGGTCCGACACATTCGTCGGGCCGACGCGCATCTGTGGATGCCGCGACGATGTGGACAATACCGAACACGTGTTCGAACGCACGCCGACACGCCGGGCGGGCGCCGCCACCGGTCCACCTCGAGGCGCGGCGATGCGACGTACGGCCCGAGGTTTGCCACAATGTCGCGGATGTCCACGACCACCACCACCACCACCACCACGACCACCACCTGTGCCGACTGCGGCTTCGACTGGTCCCTCACCTTCGCCGACGCAGTGCAGACCGTGACCGAGGCCGCCGATCGGCTGGCCGGGCTGCTCGGCGCCGTCCCCCCACGCGGGGCTGCCGTGCGGCCCGCCGTCGACGTCTGGTCCCCGGCCGAGTACCTCTGGCACGTCGTCGACGTGCTGCGCTTCGGCACCGAGCGGCTCTGGACCCTGAGACTGGAGCCGGACGCCGGGGTGATGCCCTGGGACGCCGACCTCGCCACCGAGGTGCGCGCCCGGTCGCCGTTCTCGCTGGCTGTCGGCCTGCACGCGCTGCGCGACGGCGTACGGGCATGGACGATCGCAGCCCTCGAGGCGCCGTCGGACATGACCGTCAGCCATCCCGAGCGGGGTCCGATGGACGCCGCCGCGATCGTGCGCAGCAACGCGCACGAGCTCGTCCACCACGAGCGGGACATCCGCCGCGGGCTCGCCGCCGCCTAG
>JBOGDY010000025.1:0-15665 GCA_050742955.1 Actinomycetes bacterium
TGGGACAGGGCCGCTCGCTGATTGTGATGGGGCGAGACGCTGAGGGCCTGGCGTTGCTGGACGAGGCGATGGTTGCGGTGACGGCGAAAGAGGTCTCTCCGATCGTGGCCGGCCGCGTCTACTGTGCGGTGATTCTCGTCTGCCAGCAGGCGTTCGACCTGAACCGCGCCCACGAATGGACCGCGGCGTTGAGCCACTGGTGCGACGCCCAGCCCGACATGGTGCTCTTTCGGGGCCAGTGCCTCGTCCACCGCTCGGAGGTCATGCAGTGGCACGGGGAATGGCCCAAGGCCCTCGACGAAGCGAAGCGGGCACGGGACCGCCTGTCCGATCCCCCGGGTCAGCCGGCGGTCGGGATGGCCTTCTACCAGCTGGGCGAGCTCTACCGGCTACGCGGCGACGTCGTCGATGCCGAAGCCGCCTACCGCGAGGCGAGCCGCCACGGCCGGACGCCGCAGCCCGGGCTGTCGTGCCTGCGGATGATGCAGGGCGACGTCGATGAGGCCGGAGCGGCCATCCGCCGCATCATGAGCGAGCGCTGCGATCGAGTGACCCAGGCCAAGGTGCTGGCTGCCGGCGTCGAGATCATGCTGGCGGCCGGAGACGCCGGAGCCGCCGCCCAAGCGGCCACTCAGCTGGCGGTGATCGCGGCAGAGGTCGATGCCCCCGTGCTGCACGCGATGGCCATGCAGGCCGCGGCAGCCCTTTCGCTGCACCTTGGAGATCCGAGAGCCGCACTCGACGCTGCCCAGCTGGCGACGTCTGCGTGGGCCGACCTCGAGGCCCCTTATGAGCACGCCCGGTCGCGGCTGCTCGGGGCGCTGGCCTGCCGCGACCTCGGCGATCGAGACACCGCACACCTGGAGGCCGACGCCGCCCGGCAGACCCTGGAGCAGCTGGGTGCGGCGCCCGACCTGGACCAGTTGGGGGCACTGTTCCCGGCGTTGGCACCACCACCGGCCGGCAACCTGACCCGACGCCAGATCGAGGTGCTCACCCTGGTCGCGGCGGGGAGAGCCAACCGCGAGATCGCCGGGGAGCTCAGCGTCAGCGAGCACACCGTTCGCCGACACCTCCAGGACATCTTCCACAAGATCGGTGTCACGTCGCGCACCGCCGCCACCGCCTTCGCGTACAAGCACGGACTCATCTGATCGGCGCCCCGCCCGTGGTCCGGCCGTACCACGCGGCGGGCGCCAGCCACTTGGTACATAGAGGCGATGACTCGCCGTCCGGGTCGGCCATACCTTCCTTCCGGGACGTCACTCAGTCCGAACTGATAGGAGCAAAGCCGATGTCCGTAGCCATGCTGATCGACAACCCGGACGGATCGCAGGAGCTCTACGAGGCGCTCCGCGCCGAGATGCAGCTCGATGGGCCGGCAGGCGGTGCCGTCCATGTCGCAGGGCCGGGCCCGAACGGCGGCTGGCGTGTCGTCGAGGTCTGGGAGTCCGTCGAGGAGGCGGGCCGATTCCTCAAGGAGAGTTTCCTGCCCGCCCTGGAGGCGCTCGGCTTCACCGGCCGGGCTCCACAGCCCCAGTTCTGGCCGGTCCACACGTGTCTGACGGCAGGCGCGCGCGCCGGCCATACTGAGACGGCAGGGCGACGGCCGTGATGCGCACCGGTGAGCCAGCCCGGAACCAGTGGAGAGTTGCGGCCCTGACGGTTGCGCCCGCGGTCTTGGCCGTGGCGCTCGTGACGCATCCGTTCATCTCCGGACGACTGCCCAACGAAGCAGAGATCGCAGAGGGGGTCGCGGCCGACACGACCATGTGGGCGCTGGTGCACCTCGCCGCCGGCGTCGGGTCGGCCTTGATAGCCATCGCGTTCCTCGCCGTCCGGAGCTACCTCCAGGAGGCGGGCGAGAACCGGCACAGCGCACGCGGACTGCCGTTCGTCGTCATGGGCAGCACACTGTTCGCCGTTCTGCCCGGCATGGAGTTCGCGCCACTGGCCGCCGCGGAGAGCGGCGCCACGACGGCGGAGATCGAGGCGGCGCAGGCCGCGATCGGGAGTTGGTTCATGCTCGTCCTCGTCGTCGGGGCTCTCACCTTCGCCGCCGGCGCGCTCCTGTTCGCGACGGCCATCTGGCAGACCCGGGTGGCCGGCTCCGGACTCACCACAGTCGTGGTCGCAGCGCTGGTCGTGATGGCCGTCACGCGGTTCGTCCCACTCTCCATCGCCCAGTTCTACGTACACAGCCTGGCTGCCCTGCTCGCGCTGTGGCCGCTGGCCTACCTCATGTGGACCCGGCCCTTGGAGCAGGCCCAACCCCCAGCCGCCATCAGCACGGCGTGACCGTCGAGGCAGTCTCTCGAACGGCCGGTCGTGCATTGCCGCAAGCGCATACTCTTGCGGACAACCACCTCCCCGGAGACGGAGACGGTGCTCGATGGTCGGTCGAGGACCGTGTCCTGAACAGCCCTTCGCCCATCCGCCCTGCATACCTATGCAGGGCGGCCACAGTTGTCGAACATCCGCATCTGCCGCGGATGGTGAACGCGCGGACCTGCCGATGAGCGGGCTTGCGTGCTCGCTGCTGGGATCACGCGGGCGGCTGCTCAATCGACCGCAGGAAGCGGCGGAGTTCGCGGATGACGTCGTCCGGGGCTTCCACGGTGCTGGCGTGGCCCGGTCCGGTAAGAACGACGAGTTCGGACGTTAGCAGTGCGCCATGTATTGCCTCGCCAATCGAGACCGGAGCGCGTACATCGTGGTCGGCGTACAGCAGGAGCGTCGGTACGTCGACCTCGGCCAGCACGTGGCGCTGGTCCGCGTAGCTGGCGCGTGCCATCGCCCGGAAGCCGCTCGGACGGAACGCACGCACGCTGTCGAGGAACGAATCCACGAGCTCGCCTTCGGCCGCCGGCGAGAACATGGACGGTGCCATCGCGGAAACGAACTCGTCGGGCGTGAGCCGCGATGCCTCCAGTGATCGTGCCAGCCTCTGATCTGCCTCTTCCCTGCCGAGCGAGCCGAGCCAGCCGGCGTACCCGCTCACGAGGGTGAGCGACGACGCGAGCCCGCGGTGCCGGTGGAACGCTGCGAGCACCAGAGCCCCACCGAACGAGAGTCCGACGAGGTGCGCTCGCTCGATCCGCAGTGCCCGGAGGAACCCCGCAAGACAGTCGGCGTAGGCGTCCATGCCGAAGTCCTCCGGGGGGTCAGTCGACCCACCGGCCCCGGGTGCGTCCCAGGCGATCACGGTGAACTCGTCGGATAGCGCTTCGATCTGACTGCCCCATGTTGAGCGGGCGTCGCCGACGAAGCCGTGGGCCAGAGCCACTGCCGGCCCGGTGCCAGCGCGATCGAAGGCAATACTCAGCGCGCCAACCTTGACGTGCATGCACTGATCCTAGGTCCAGCCGCGCCTCCTGCCGCTGTCGCCGACTATCGGGCGGCACCCCATGCCTCGCGCTGCCGCCCGACCCAGCCCGCCGGCCGTTGGGGAGCCACCGCGGTTGACCGCGTTCAACGGATTCTGGGCGCATCGACCATCTTTCTCGTCCTTGCGCTTCCCTTGCTCTGCCAGGTCTACCGGGAGTTCGTCGCTACAGGACTCGTAGAACGCGGGGCAGCGCTGCCGCCGTGGACCTGGTTCGTGCCCCTGGCACTCGTAGCAGTCCCGATCGCGGCCGGACGGGTCGCTGGACGGGCGGCCAGGTTCTTGCGTCGTCGCCTACCTACACCTACGAATTGGTCGACCACGTTGCTGGGGAGCGGATGGTGATGTGCACCGCCGACAATCCCTTTCCGATGGAGACGACCTACACCGGGCAGTCCGTGCCCGGCGAACCCTGATGACGCTGCGAAACCGCGGCACTCCAAGCGGGTTCGCCAAGGTTGCGGGCCCCGTGATACGGAAGGCGATGAAGGGGGGCGATGACCAAGGACCTGGCTCGTCTCGCAGAGCGTCTCCGGCACCGCTGACCTCGGAGGGAGGCTCCAACGCAGGTGGCGTCGTGCACAGAGCACTCGCATTCCTCCCGACGGACCTACCTGGCCAGTCCTTGCCGGGCGAAGTCGACGGCCTCAGCCAGCACCTGCTGCCACAGCCCGCGGTCGACGGTCGGGATCGACACCCACTCACGGAAGACCTTGCCAGCCGGGGCGAACGGGTCCCCGTGGCCGCCGTCGACGAGCTCCGTGACCCGCTCGCCCGGCAGTTTGACGACGAGGCACCGGCCCTTGTCGTCATAGGACGCCAGGAACCTCCCGGCCAGCCGCACGCAGGGATAGCCCATCATCGTGGCTCGGCCGATGGCCGGGTCGTAGAGCAGGTCGTCGGTGAGCTCGTCGTAGAGGTCACGGGGGTCGTCCCCGCCGGATGACTCCGGCGGGAAGGCGTTCATCGCGTCTCTCGCCATCAGGCCGCCGGCGGCCTGAAGACGCCGAACTTGTTGCCCGAGGGGTCGCGCAGGTAGGCGAAGGTCGGTGCGCCAGGGCCGGTGTCGAGGTGCCTGCTCACCACCGAGCCACCGAGCTGCTCGGCGTCGGCGCAGGTGGCCTCGACGTCGGCGACCAGGATGTAGAACACGGCGTGGTCAGGCACCTGGCCTCCGGTGCCGAAGATGCCGCCCATCGGCCCGTCGGCGCCGGAGGCCTTGATGTTGCGGTAGTCCATGCCGGCGGAGGCGGCCGGACCGTCGGCGTCGAAGGTCCAGTCGAAGAGGCTGCCGTAGAACTTCTCCGCGGCATCGGGGTCGCCGGTGGCGACCTCGAACCAGGCCAAGGTGCCGGGAGGGCTGGTCATGAGGGTCTCCTTCTGCAGTCGGATCACCTGCCGGAGCGGCGGGCTGCCTCGACTGTCTCGAGAGGACGCGACAGCCCTATGTCGGTGTTTGTCAGACGATCTTCGAGACGCAGCGCAGCCGCAGGCACCCTCGTCTGATGGCCGTCGACGACCGGCTCCGGGGCAACGCGCCCGGGGCGGGACGGCGACGGTGTCCGCTCGGCTCGAGTGATGCGATCCAGGCGGAACACCCGGTCTTCTTGTCTCAGGTGGCACCAGGCGGTGAGGTAGGAGCCGTTGGGGCCGACCACGACGTGCTGCGGCTCCACCTCGCGCTTCGTCTCGAGGCCGCCGACGTCGACATAGTGGATGCGGAGGGTGTGGTTGTCGCGGACGGCTCGCCAAATGGTCTCTGCGATCTGGGCGTCTGGGTCGGGCGCCGGTTGGACGAGGAGCCTGACCTTCTCCGCGGTCGAACGGGCCTCCTCCAGAGCACGCTCGGGCATGGCGGCCACCATCTTCTGCAGGGCGCTGCGAGCGTCGCGGGCGAAGATCACGTGCTCGCTGCGGCTGAGCGCCACGGCGACCGCGGCCGCCTCGCGCGGCGTGAAGTTGAGCGGCGGCAGGCTCATCGAGCGGTCGACCGTGAAACCCCCGGTGCGCCCCTGCTTCGTCGCCAGCGGAACCCCGGCCTGCCCCAGCGCGCTCAGGTCGCGCTCGATGGTTCTGATGCTGACCTCGAAGTGCCCGGCCAGCTGCCGCGCCGTACGGCCGCGGGGTCCTGCCGCCCGCAGCTCCTCGACCAGAGCGTAAAGGCGGTCGATGCGGTTCATACTCGGGAGCGTAGAGCCAGGTGGGGACAGTCTTGACTCCGCCAGTGCCAGGGTGCCCTGATCGGCGCGGTGCCATTCGTCAGTAGGTCGGAGCGGGATGGTCCTGCGGCACGAGGAGTTCAGATGAACCAGTACCTGCTGTCGGTGTACCAGACCCAAGGTCAGATCCGGGGGCGCCCGCCGCGCCCGAGGAGGCGCAGGCTTTCATGGGGCGGGTGATCGCCTTGGTGAGTCGAGGGGGGCGCCACTCGGTGTCGTGTCACGGGCAGCTCGCCGACCCCACGAGCTCTGGCGGCAGGGCTGCTCGGGGGCGGCCGACGTAGCCGACCGCCCCGCGGCAGTCTCGGAAGCGTGGGTCGGCTACATACCCGGAATCGGCTGGGCCTCGTGCACCTCGATCTCGCAGCCGCCCGGCATGTTCAAGTGCGGGTGGTTCTGGGCGAGGGCGAGCGCGGCCTCCATGTCCTCTGCCTCGATGATCGAATAGCCGGCGACCTCGCGGGTGCTGCGCGAGGTGCCGTTGGTGGTGACCCGGACCCCGCCCGCGAGCGGGGTGCCGAAGTCGATCATGCCGTCGCCGACCTTGCCGGCCCAGGCGTTCCACTCACCCATCACGGCCTCCATCTGCTCCGGGCTAGGCGGCGCGGCCTCGGCGGGGGTCATCGGGGCGTGATAGATGAACACGTACTTCGTCATGTCGTTCTCCTTGGTGGGTTGTCCATGACCGGCGGGGTGCCGGCCCTGGGGGCTGTTCAGGCGGCCACCGGGGTGCGCCCGGCGTACGCCGCGAGCCGGTCGATGGCGCTCGCCTCGGGTCGCGGGGAGACCTCGTCGGTGAACGAGCTGCCGCGGCCGGCCTCGATCACGCCCCCCGCGATCTGCCGGACGTAGGCGACTAGCTCGTCGGATACGCGGAGGATCTGGCCGCTGCCTTGGGCCATGTCCCAGCCGTGCACGAGCAGCTCCATAGGCAGGATGCCCGCCGCGAACTCCGCCGGCAGCTCGCGGCCACCCGGGCCGGGGACCGTGCCGGCCGGATCGACGCCCCGCCAGACGTCGATCGCCTGCGCGGCCATGGCGGAGATCCGGTTCTCCAGCGAGCCGATCTCGGGGTCGACCACGGTGCTGCCGGCCATCGCGCCCAGCTGCCGCAGCGACACGAAGATGTGCTCGGCGAGGTCGTGGCAGGTGAAGTCGGCACAAGGAGTCTGCCGGGGCCTGTCCTCGGCGGTCAGGTTGCGCAGCACGGGCTGAAGGGCCGCCAGCGCCGCCTCGGCGGCGGTTGCCGGGGACAGGACCTCCGGTAGCCAGGACCACTCGTCCTGCCCGGCGTCGCCGGTCGCGGCCAACTTCTCCAGCCGCTGGAAGTAGTGGTTCCAGCCCTCCGCGTGGCGGGCTGCCTGCACCCCATGCAGCCCTTCGTGCACCAGCGTCACGAGTGATCCTGAGTCATGCGGCTCCACGGTCAGGGTGACGGTCGAGGCGTCCGGAGGGAGCTCATCGCTGCCCTCCCAGCCCCAACCGAAGACGATGCGTCGGCCCGGCTCGACCTCGCGGTAGGTGCCGACGGCGACGTGGCCGGGGTTCACCGTCCACCGGAAGCCGCCGCCGGCGCGCAGGTCGACCACCGCAGTCACGGTCTGCCAGCGGCGCAGTCGCTCCGGCTCAGTGATCAACGCGAACGCCTCGTCCGGGGACACCGGCAAGGCGACCGACTTGGTGAAGCTCATGACTCTCTCCTCTTCCGTTGTGCATCTGCGACGAGCCGGTCCAGTTCGTCGGTCCAAAACCTGTCGATCTCGGCCTGTAGCTGCTGAAGTCCCGACGCCAGGACCCGGTAGACCCGCTGGCGACCGACCTTCTCCGCCGCCACCAGGCCAACCCCCGCCAGCACCAGCAGGTGCTGGGAGACCGCCGAGCGAGTCACCGGGAACTCGGCGGCGATCTCACTCACGGTCCGCGGCCGCAACGCCAGCAACTGCAAGATGCGACGCCGGTTCGGCTCGGCAGCCGCCGAAAGGGCATCGATCACGCATCGATACGTTAGTCGTGACTAACGTGTTTGGTCAAGCACACGCAGACCCGTTCAAGGCGTCAAGGAGCGGCCGGTCCGACGTCCCGCTCGCGGGCCGGACACGAAGGCCTCGCCCAAGCCGAACCACCTACGGGATCGCCGGAGATCAGGCTGGCGGCCTGCGTCTGGGTGTCCCGTAGGAGCCGTAGGTGGGGCGTCCCGCTGGGGTGACCTTCCGCGGGATGCTCGAGCTGACGTTGACAAGAGCGGTCGCGGCCCCAAGGTCGGCGCCGCTAGTCCCACGCAGCGCGCGTCTCATCGCTGGCTCGCGGACTGCTACGTCGGAGTGCCCTTGCCAGTACCTGAGGATCCGCATCGATGCATGGCCATGCGACCTGTGGTCACCCTCAATTCGGCACGAGCGTCGGTCTGTACATCGACGGAGGGAGTCCCTCGTGCCCGATGGTCAGCCGGATGGACAACCCAGCCGGTCCACGTCCGTAGGCGAACATAACCGAGCCACACCGTGCTCTCGGACTCCACATTGACCGCCTATGACCAGACCGGCAAGGTGAGCCGGGTGGAGTCGGCGCCCATTGCAGGTCGACCAAGTGCCGCGCACCCCAGCCGTTGAACGCGCCAGGCCCATCGCCGAACCGATGCTCCTCGGGGTCGTACCAAGGCGGAGCCCCTTCGGAGTAGTCATACAGGGTGGTCTCCTCCGGCCAGTCTGGGTCGCGGAGAACGACCGTCGCAACCGAGTGGAACTTCTACCTTCCTGATCACGACGGGAAACAGCCGGTCTCCAGACCCGGGAGGGACGCCATGGGAAGCTTCACCCGCGACAACACCGAGCTCGCCGTCGACATCGACGGGGCCACATCGACGACGACACCGAATTCGTCGAGGTCACCAGGGCCAACCAGACGCCCGGCATCAACACCGTCGAGCCATAGCCAGACGTCGACGCCCCTCGCCCACCAACACCGAACTGATGCCACAACGGGGCGGGGCCTCCCGCGCCTCGTAAGTACCGCAGGAAACTGCAGCTGCTGACGACCCATCGAGGAAGGGAGGCCACCGTGAGCGACGGTACCGCGGGTAAGCAGGTCGTAGGGATCGATCTGCATCTGCACAGGTCGGTGATCGCACGCATCGACGAGCACGGCAACGAGCTGGGCTGGGTCCGGATCGACAACGACCCGACGGCGCTGCGGTTCGAGTGCCGCAAGGCTGGTCGCGGCGCGCCGGTCGCGATCGAGGCGACCTACGGCTGGTACTGGGCGGTCGACGCGCTGCTCGCTGCCGGCTTCGAGGTGCATCTTGCGCATCCGCTGGGGATGAAGGCGCTGCGCAAGCGCAAGCGGGTCAAGACCGACCCGGCCGACGCCTACGAGCTGGCGAACCTACTGCGGCTCGGGTCGCTACCGAGGCCTACATCTCCCCGCCGGACCTGCGGGAGCTGCGCGAGCTGGTCCAGCACCGCCGGCAGTTGGTGAAGCTGGCCACCTCGATCAAGGGCGGGGTGCGTGCGCTGCTGGCCAAGCACAACCTCCGTCTTGCCGCGAGCGACCTGGACGGTGACACCGGGACCGCGTCGATGGACGCGCTCGAGCTGCCCGGCACCAACGGCCGGCGGTTGGCCTCGCAGCGGCGGATGCTGTTGGTCCTCGCTGACGAGATCGCGTCGGTCGAGATCGACCTGCACACCCGGCTGCGTCACCACCCGGGCTACTGCAACCTGCTGAAAGTGAAAGGCATCAGCCCGATCCTGGCCGCGGTGTTCGTCGCCGAGATCGGTGAGGTCACCCGGTTCCCGACCGCCAGTGCGTTGTGCTGCTGGGCTGGGTTGACCCCGCGGTACTACGAGTCGGACAAGACCGTGCACCGCGGGCACATCAGCAAGGAAGGCGACACCCTGATTCGGTGGGCGGCGGTCGAGGCGATCCAACGCCAGACCGAACCCGCGGTGAAAGCTGTCAAGGACGGCATCATCGCCCGTCGCGGGAACAACACTCGCAGCATCGCGAAGGTCGCCGCCGCCCGCAAGATGCTCGAGGTCGTCTACTACGTGCTCCGCGATGGCCAGGCACGCTGCCTGACAGCGGCAGCAGACGCGGCGTGACGCCTTCCAGAACTCGTGCAGGCCGGGTAGTGCCATGACCCACCCTCGGGTGCGGTCGAAGAGCTGAATGGCCTCACGACCCCGGACCACCGGGCTCCCGCACTGCTACGTGCAGCACCACGCGAAGAAATGGCTGGCAGCTTCGGCTGCCCCGCTCGGCCCGCCGAGACTGAAGCCGATCACCACAACCGCACAGCCGACGACGCCGGCGAGCAAGTCTTGCTCGAAAACCGCCGGCCGTCGCCGAAAGAACGCTCCAGCACAGGGTTGACGACCCCGCCCCGTTCAGGAATGGCACTACCGATCGGCTTCGCAGCAGACGGTCCTCACCGGCGCCGACGCGTCGCAAAGCCGCACGTCTGTGCGGCCGAACGACGTTGTGAAGGGCTCAAGTGTGGTGCACCCTGATGGATGTGGCTGCGTGGCGGGTCATCCTTCTTCCCGGAATCGTGCTGCCGGCGGCGGCGGCCTATGGTGACCTGCTTGCCGAGCTTGGGTCTGACGTGGACGCGGTGGCTAAGGATCTGGAGGTGTACGCCACCCCGACCCCGCCACCGGGCTACTCCCTGGACACTGAAGTCGCAGGTGTACTGGGAACGGCGCAGGCACGAGGCTGGGACCGGTTCCACCTGGTGGGGTACTCCGGCGGCGGTTCGGCCGCGCTCGCCTTGGCCGCCGCGCACCCCGAGCGCCTGTGGAGCGTCGCCTTGCTCGAGCCGGCGTGGGCGGGCAACTGGGACGACATGAGCCAGGCTCACCGGACGCTATGGCGGGAGTACCCGCGGCTCGCGGACCTTCCACACGACGAGTTCATGGCCGCGTTCATGCGGATGCAGCTTCGTCCCGAGGTGGTGCCCCCCTCGCCACCGCCAGGTCCCCCGCCCCCGTGGATGGCCCAACGCCCGGCGGGCATCCGCGCTCTCATGGACACGTTCCAGACCTACCACCTGGACCGAGAGGCGCTCGGCGGCTTCGATCACCCGGTGTACTTCGCACTGGGCGGACTGAGCAACCCCGACCAGTTCGGCGAGGAAGCCGAGCGGCTGGCCCGCGTCTTCCCGAACTTCCGGCTCGAGGTCTTCCCCGAGCGCCATCACTTCGATCCACCACACCGGGCCGAACCGCAGGCACTCGCCACCTCCCTTCGCCGTCTGTGGGGGCGGGCCGAACCGCCGCCCAGCCGTTAGACATCTGCGCGGCGGCTGGCCGGGATCATGAATTGCGTCATTGGTGCTTCTCATGCGGGCGGGTGTCTCTCGCCGGAGGCCCGGGGCGAGAGGCGTGCACGCCTCCAGATCCAAACGGGGCGCCTCTCCTACTGGTCGTTCCTTTGGTCAGCCGCAGCGCGGTCGCCCGCCGAGGGGCGGGTGAAGCCCAGGGTCAGTCTGGACTGGAAGTCGGCTCCCGCAGGCTTTGTCAGCGTCGAGGCACGAGCTCGATCGCAACCGGTCCCCCCGGTGACTCCGGAACGCAGCAGGTGAGGTCGTTGCGGTACTGCGCCAACGGGGGCTCGGCGTCAAGCGACGCGCGGACCGCGACGAGCTGGGCAAAGAACTGCTCAAGCTCGACGATCCGTTTCCGGAACGGCTCTGACGTTCCTACCGACTGGCGACGTGAGAGACCCGGAGCAGCTGGCACGGGGGGATCTGAAAACGTTCGACTGGCTGGCGATCACGGTGGCGCCCTGAACCCGCCACGAACGCTCGATCATGCCGCCGATCGTGCCGGCGATCAATGTCACGGCGACCTTGCACGGGTGCCGCGCGTCGGCGACCGTTCAGAGAAGGACTCCTGGCGGCCGGTGCCCGCGTACGCGATGCCGTGCCCGACATCCTGGGCCGCGAGGCGCTCAACTCAGCCGAGGCGCGCAGATCCTACTTCCGCCAGGAGCCGCGATCCACGGTAGAGGCATGCCGCCTGCAGCGCATCAGGGAAGTCGCCCACATGCCGCCGATCGAGTGCGCAGAAGGCGTTGTCCATCTAATCGGGGTTGGTTACGAGCGGGCCGGGCGGGGAGTGGTACTCGACCTCGACACCGACACCCGGCTGCGCCACAGCCTGCTCGGACTTTGCGCTTCCCGACGTAGCACCACGGACACTTCACATCGGTCCAGATGTCGACCTGATGGGTGCTGTCACGCGATGGGCAGCGTCGCTCCGACGCGAGGAATTCCAGGTCCCGCCGGTTGGGGTGCCGGGCGCCCGAAGCGTTGCAGGATCGCGAATGCGACTCTGCCGTCCGGCGATGTGAAGCCACGCATGTCGTTCTGCCACACCGGAGCTGCCGGTGTTGTGTGTCTCCTCACCGTGGGGGCAGACGCGAGGAGTTCGTAACGTCACACAGCATGTCCCGCACAGACTTCAGCCGACCGACGGCCGACCTGAGGCAAGGGGACCTCTCCGGCCGAACAGCGCTGGTCACGGGAGCAGCCAGTGGCATCGGGCGCTCCGTCGCGGTTCGACTGGCCTCGGCCGGGGCCACGGTGCAGGCCGTCGACCTCGATGTGGAGGGCGCCGAGGCGGTGGCTGCGGAGATCGGGGGCAAGGCGGTCCCCGCCGACCTGGCCGACCTCGATCGGGCGGCCACCCTGGGGGCCGGCTGCGACATCCTGGTCAACAACGCCGGACTGCAGCACGTTGCTCCGATCCACGAGTTCCCGCCGGAGCGCTTCTCGCTGATCCTGCGGGTGATGATGGAGGCGCCGTTCCTGCTGCTGCGGGCTTCGCTGCCCGGGATGTACGAACGAGGATGGGGACGGGTCGTGAACATCTCGTCCGTCCATGGGTTGCGGGCGTCGCCGTTCAAGGCCGCCTACGTCGCTGCCAAGCATGGCTTGGAAGGGCTCTCGAAGGTCGCCGCCCTCGAGGGTGCCGAGCACGGGGTGACCTCCAACTGCATCAACCCCGCCTACGTGCGCACTCCGCTCGTCGAGCGGCAGATCCGCGACCAGGCCCTCAGCCACGACCTTCCCGAGGACGAGGTCGTCGAGAAAGTCATGCTTGCCCCGGCAGCGATCAAGCGGCTGGTAGAGCCCGAAGAGGTCGCGGAGCTGGCGGCCTACCTGTGCTCCCCTGCCGGTGCGTTCATCACGGGTGCCTCGCTGCCCTTGGACGGCGGATGGACCGCCCACTGACCTCGACCGGCGTCCGGGAGACAATCCCTGGCATGGACACCCGGGTCTACCTCGACCTTCTCGCGCGTGAGGCTGCGGCCGTGGAGTTCGAGGGGCCTCTGCTGGAAGCGCGCGCGGCCGGTCGTCCCACTGAGGTGATCGACCGCCTCGACGAGGCCAAGGCCGTAGCCCTGCAGGTCCGCGCGCTGCTGGAGCACCGCCGCCGTAGGGAGGCGGAGCTGTCCGCCCTGTTCGATACCGCGGGTGACCTCGCCGGCCTGCGCGACCTCGACTCCGTGCTCCAGGCGATCGTGCACCGAGCACGGCAGCTGCTCGGCACCGACGTCGCCTACCTGAGCATGAACGACCCGGAACGCGGCGACACGTACATGCGGGTGACCGAGGGATCGGTGTCCGCCCGCTTCCAGGCCGTGCGGTTGGCCATGGGTGACGGGCTCGGCGGTCTCGTCGCGCAGACGCCCACGCCCTACGCGACGGCCAACTATTTCGCCGACGAGCGGTTCCGTCACACGGGAGACATCGACGCGGCGGTGACCGATGAGGGCCTGGTCTCGATCCTGGGCGTACCGCTGGTGCTGGGCAACCACGTCATCGGCGTGCTGTACGCGGCGAACCGCACCGAGCGACCGTTCGCCCGCGAGGACGTCGCGTTGCTGTGCTCGCTCGCGGCGCACGCCGCGGTCGCCATCGACAATGCCAGGCTGCTGGACGAGACGCGGGCCGCCGTGGCCGAGCTCAGCGCCACCAGCGCGCTGTTGCGCGAGCACAACGCCTCGGTGGAACGCGCGGCGGCGGCGCACGACCGGCTCACCGAGCTCGTGTTGCGTGGCGGTGGGGTGACCGACGTGGCTGACACGCTGACCGATGTGCTCGGCGGGCGGCTGCTGGTGCTGGACACCGACGGCCGGCAGCTGTCCCCCGCTGAAGGCGACTGGGACGCCGCCGTGATCGCCGAGGCGCTCGAGGTCACGCGTTCCACCGGTCGGGCCGCCCGGCACGAAGGACTGTGGGCGGCGCCGGTCAGCGCCGGGTCCGAACACCTGGGCTGTCTGGTCCTGGCGGATCGCCCGGTGCTGCCGGACGCCGACCAACGGATCCTCGAGCGTGCCGCGCTCGTCACCGCCCTGCTGCTGTTGTTCCGCCGGTCCTCCGCCGAAGCCGAGAGCCGGGTCCGCGGCGAACTCGTTGAGGACCTCCTCGCCCAGCCACCCCGCGACCCCGATGCGCTACGCGAGCGCGCGCGGCTGATCGGTGCCGACCTCGATGTCCAGCAGGTCGTGGTCACCGTCGATACCGGTGCCGTCTCCCGGGACCGGGTGATGTTCGCTGCCGGGCTCCTGGCATCGGGTCGGAGAGGGCTCGCCGGCACCCACGAAGGTCAGATCGTGCTGGTGCTGCCCGGCGACGCAGCTGGGGAGGTCGCCGCGAAGGTCGCCCACGACCTGTCGGTGGCACTCGGCCAGCCGGTCACCGCAGGAGCGGCCGGGCCCACATCGGGCCCGACCGCGGTGGCGGCATACCGGCAGGCCCGCCAGTGCCTCGCCGCGTTGCGGGCCCTCGGCCGCGCCGGCCAGGGTGCCAGCGCCCACGAACTCGGATTCGTCGGCCTGCTGCTGGGTTCGCCGAGCGCCGACGACCCTGGCATCGAACGGTTCGTCCGGAACACTCTGGGGCCGGTCCTGGATTACGACGCCCAGCGGGGCACCGACTTGGTCGGCTCCCTCGCCGCGTACTTCGCCAACGGCGCCAACATGGTGCGCACCAAGGACGCACTTCACGTGCACGTGAACACGGTGACGCAGCGGCTGGAGCGGGTCCGGATGCTGCTCGGCGAGGACTGGAACAGCCCGGAGCGGGCGCTCGAGGTTCAGCTGGCGTTGCGCCTGCACCAGCTGGAGGTCCAGCGCCCGGGTTGAGTGGCTCCCCTCAGCCCCGCGTTTCGGTGTCTCCGGCCGACATTGCCCGGGTCGCCGTTGAGTGGGTTCGCCCCATTGCTTGCTTGGTGCCCGATTCCTGACGATCGGCAGATCCGCCGTCCGGGAGGGAGCCGTACCCATGCGTCAAGGTCGCGTCGTACCGATCGTTGCCGCGCTCGCCGCCGTTCTGTTGACCGCGCCAGCCGCCGCCGCGGCGGACGGGCACTGCGCCAACCAGACGGAGCTGACGGTGCCGGGCGCGCAACGCCAGCTCACCGCTTGCCTTGACGACGTGACCACGGCCGGCACACAGCTGACCGGGCACACGGACCCAGCGGACTGGAACGGCCTGCACGCGACCGGAACGCAGAACCCCACCGGTGTGCCCGGCATCCAGATCGACGGCTACTTCCCCGACACGTCGACGACCAACGGCACTCGGGGATGGTTCCACGACGCGCAGTTCGTGATCCGACTGCCGGACGACTGGAACGGAAAGCTCGTGGTCACGGGAGCACCCGGCGTGCGCAAGCAGTACGCCAACGACTTCATCATCAGCGACTGGGTGCTCGACCGGGGCTATGCATTCGCCTCGACCGACAAGGGCAACACCGGCACCGGGTTCTACCGTGACGGCGCGACACCAGCGGAGGCAGTGCTCGAGTGGCACCAGCGGGTGACCGAGCTGACCCTGGCCGCGAAACGGGTCGTCGCTCAGCGTTACGGGCACCAACCGGCACGGACCTACATGACCGGGATCTCCAACGGCGGCTACCTCACACGGTGGCAGCTCGAGCACCACCCGAAGTTGTTCGACGGCGGCGTCGACTGGGAGGGCACCCTGTTCCTCGCCGACGGGCCCAACCTGTTCACGTACCTGCCGACCGCGCTCACCCACTTCCCGGCCTACG
>JBOGDY010000026.1:0-15111 GCA_050742955.1 Actinomycetes bacterium
ACCTGGTCATGGCGGATGCCGGCTTCGACGGCACCGTGGTGCAGGTCGCGACCCGCGGCGTCGACGTCGAGGGTGCCCGGCTGACCGTCGCGGCGGGGGAGGACTGGGACGCTCTCGTCGCGCGGACCGTTGCGGCCGGACTGGCCGGCGTCGAGGCCCTCTCCGGCATCCCGGGTCTGGTCGGTGCCGCCCCGATCCAGAACGTCGGGGCCTACGGTCAGGACGTCGCGGAGACGATCAGCTCGGTCCGGGTCCTCGACCGGACGACCGGGCGGGTCCGATCCCTGTCGGCGGAGGACTGCCGGTTCACCTACCGTCACAGCGTGTTCAAGGGCGGCGACCGGTACGTCGTCCTGGCGGTCACCTTCCGCCTGACCCCCTCGGCGATGGGGGCGCCGGTGCGCTATGCCGAGCTGGCCCGGCGCCTCGGCGTGGCGCCCGGCGGCACCGCACCTCTCGCCGACGTCCGCGCCGCCGTGCTCGACCTGCGTCGCGGCAAGGGCATGGTCCTCGACCCGGCCGACCACGACACGTGGAGCGCCGGGTCCTTCTTCACCAACCCGGTGCTGCCGGCCGACCGGGTGCCGGCCGGGGCGCCGACGTGGCCGGAGGCTGATGGGCGGGCCAAGACGTCGGCGGCCTGGCTGATCGAGCGGTCGGGCTTCACCAAGGGCTATGGCGACGGGCCGGCCCGCGTCTCGACGAAGCACACCCTGGCGCTGACCAACCGGGGTGACGCCCGCACGGAGGACCTGCTGGCCCTGGCCCGGGAGATCCGCGCCGGGGTGCTCGAGCGGTTCGGCATCGAGCTGGTCAACGAGCCGGTGCTGGTCGGCTGCTCCCTTTGACCTGGGTCCCCAGCACCCCCGTTGATCCCCACGCACCTATGGGACAGGAGCGACCGATGAGACATCCGTGTCGCCCCTCCTGCCACACGACCACCATTGGTGCGCATCAGTCAGCAGCGTGAGTGATGTCCGGGCGCGCGTTTGGCTGGGGTTCGGTCGGCGGGGGCTCGGCCAGCCATGCGTCGATGCCGCCCAGCAGGCGGGCCCGCACCTGCTCGGGGGCCTGCGAACCCAGGACCGAGCACCGGGCGAGGTCGGCCAGCTCGTGGTCGGACATGCCGTGCACGTCGCGCGCCACGGCGTACTGGTCGAGCAGCCGCGAGCCGAACAGCAACGGGTCGTCCGCACCGAGCGCCACGCCCACCCCGGCGTCGCGCAGCAGTCGCAACGGCACCTGCGCGGGCGAGCCGAACACCCCCATCCGCACGTTCGACGCGGGACAGACCTCCAGGGTCGTGCCGTCCTCGGCGAGCCGCTCGAGCAGGCGCGGGTCCTCGACCGATCGGACGCCGTGCCCGACGCGTCCCGCGCCGAGCCGGTCGAGACAGGTCCACACGTGCTCGGCGCCGCGCAGCTCACCGGCGTGCGGCACCGCCACCAGCCCGGCCCGCGCGGCGATGCGGAAGGCGGGCTCGAAGTCCTCGGTCCGGCCCCGCCGCTCGTCGTTGGACAGGCCGAAGCCCACCACGCCCACGCCGGCGTGCCGCGCGGCCAGCCGGGCGAGGGTCCGGGCGTCGAGCGGGTGGCGGGTCCGGTTCGCGGCGACCACCACGCCGATGCCGATGCCGGCGGCGCCGGCCGCCTGCTCGGCCGCGTCCAGGACCAGCTCGACGGTGGGTGTGAGGCCGCCGAGCCACGGCGCGTACGACGTGGGGTCGACCTGGATCTCCAGCCAGCCCGAGCCCTCGGCCCTCTCGTCCTCGGCCGCCTCGCGGAGGAGCCTGCGCACCCCCGCCTCGGTGCGCACCACGGACCGGGCGGCGTCGTAGAGGCGCTGGAACCGGAACCAGCCGCGCTCGTCGGTGGTGCTCAGCTCGGGAGGGTTGCCGGTGAGCGCCATCTGCAGGGGCTCGGGCAGCCGTACGCCGTGCTCGCCGGCCAGCTCCAGCAGCGTCGCCGGCCGCAGCGAACCCGTGAAGTGCAGGTGCAGGTGGGCCTTTGGCAGGGCGCGCAGGTCACGGCCGCCACCCACCTGCGCCGTCATGCCGGGTGGATCAGCGTGCCTCGACGAGCAGCTTGTGCAGCCGCGAGATGCCCTCGGCCAGGTCGTCGTCACCCAGGGCGTAGGACAGCCGCACGTAGCCGGGAGTGCCGAACGCCTCGCCGGGGACCATCGCCACCTCGATCTCGTCGAGCACCAGCTCGCACAGCTCGGCGCTGGACGCCGGCCGGCGGCCACGGACCTCCTTGCCGAGCAGGGCCTTGACCGACGGGTAGGCGTAGAAGGCCCCCCACGGCTCGGGGCAGTCCACGCCGGGGATGTCGCGCAGCATCCTGACGATGGTCCGGCGGCGCCGGTCGTAGACCTCGCGCATCGCGGCCACGGCCGACAGGTCGCCGCTCACCGCGGCGAGGGCCGCGACCTGACTGACGTTGGCGACGTTCGAGGTGGCGTGCGACTGGAGGTTGGTGGCCGCCTTGACCACGTCGGCCGGACCGATCAGCCAGCCGACCCGCCAGCCGGTCATCGCATAGGTCTTGGCGACGCCGTTGACGACCACGCAGTTGTCGGCCAGCTCGGGCACCAGCGTCGGCATCGAGGCGAACCGGGCCTCGCCGTAGACCAGGTGCTCGTAGATCTCGTCGGTGACCACCCAGATGCCCCGCTCGACCGCCCAGCGGCCGATGACCTCGACCTGCTCGGGGGAGTAGACGGCGCCGGTGGGATTCGACGGGGACACGAACAGCAGCACCTTGGTGCGCTCGGTCGTGGCGGCCTGGAGCTGCTCGACGGTGGCGAGGTAGCCGCTGTCCTCGTCGGTCATGACCTCGACCGGGACGCCGCCGGCCAGCCGGATCGACTCGGGGTAGGTCGTCCAGTACGGCGCGGGCAGCAGCACCTCGTCGCCCGGGTCCAGCAGCGTCGCGAAGGCCTCGTAGACGGCCTGCTTGCCGCCGTTGGTGATCAGCACCTGGGCCGGCGAGACCTGGTAGCCGGAGTCGCGGGCCGTCTTGGCGGCCACGGCCTCCTTCAGCTCGGGAAGCCCGCCGGCCGGGGTGTAGCGGTGCCAGCGCGGCTCGTGACAGGCGGCGGCGGCGGCCTCGACGATGTCGTCGGGCGTCGGGAAGTCGGGCTCGCCGGCGCCGAACCCGATCACCGGTCGGCCGGCCGCCTTGAGAGCCTTGGCCTTGGCGTCGACGGCCAGCGTGGCGGACTCGGCGATGGCGCCGATGCGGCGCGAGACGCGGTGGGTCATGCCCCCATCGTTCCAGAGGAGGGGCCCGCGTGCGCGGCTCCCGGACCGTGGCGCACCGCGACCTCGCGGCCTCCGCCGCGATCATGTTCGGTTCGACCGGGCCCGTCGCCTGTGCGTAGACTCTGCTCCTTGGTGGCCTCTCGCCGCTGCGTCAGCGCGCCCGGAACCTGCTGGTCGGGGCGACGTGCAGCGGGTCGGGCACTGCGAAGGGTCGTAGCTCAATTGGTAGAGTCCCGGTCTCCAAAACCGGCGGTTGGGGGTTCGAGTCCCTCCGGCCCTGCGAGGCGCACCCCGCCCGGGTTGCGCGGGCGATCGACCCGTGACCAGGCGGGGACGACCGACCGAACACCGACCGACCAGTGAGGACATGAACGTGAGCGGCGAGCCGACCAGCGCCTGCGCGAGGAGGCGAGCACGACCATGACGGAGACCCGCGCGTCGACGAGCCCGGAGCGTGGTCACCAGGCCAAGAAGCCGCTCCCTGCACGGATCGCGCTGTTCTACCGGCAGGTCATCGCCGAGCTGCGCAAGGTCATCCGGCCCACGCGTAAGGAGCTGGTCACCTACACGACCGTCGTCATCGCGTTCGTCCTCATGGTGATCGCCTACGTCACGGTCCTCGACTTCGGGTTCAGCAAGGCGATCCTCGCGATCTTCGGCTGAGCCGCCCCCCGCCCCAGCACCACGTCAGGAAGTAGCTGTCACCGTGTCCGAGACACCCCGCCCCGTAGACGAGGCCGCGTCGGTGACGCCGCCGGCCGGCGACGTCTTCGCTCCTCACGTCGAGGCCGAGACCGATAGTGCCGAGACCGAGACTGCCGAGACCGAGAGTGCCGAGGTCGAGAGTGCCGCGGCCGCGAACGAGGATGCTCCGGCCGCGACCGAGGATGCTCCGGCCGCGAACGAGGATGCTCCGGCCGCGACCGAGGATGCCCCGGTCGCCGAGGACGAGGTCGACCCGACCGAGGAGCTGCGCGCAGCGCTGCGGCGCGCCCCGGGCGACTGGTACGTCGTGCACTCCTACGCCGGCTACGAGAACCGCGTGAAGACCAACCTGGAGACCAGGACGTCCTCGCTGAACATGGAGGACTACATCTTCCAGGTCGAGGTCCCGCAGCGCGAGGAGACGGTCGTCAAGAACGGCCAGCGCAAGCAGGTCAAGCAGAACCTGCTGCCGGGCTACGTGCTGGTGCGCATGGACCTGACCGACGAGTCGTGGGGCGCGGTCCGCAACACGCCGGGCGTCACCGGCTTCGTCGGCCACACCCACCGGCCCTCCCCGCTGACGATCGACGAGGTCATGCAGTTCCTCGCGCCCGAGGAGGAGAAGAAGCCGCAGGTCGTGGAGACCAAGGCGGCGGACTTCGAGGTGGGCGAGTCGGTCACCGTGATGGACGGGCCGTTCGCCACGCTGCCGGCGTCGATCAACGAGATCCATGCCGACTCGCAGAAGCTCAAGGTGCTCGTCTCCATCTTCGGCCGGGAGACCCCGGTCGAGCTGTCGTTCAACCAGGTGCAGAAGATCTGACACACGTCGTACGACGTGTCGACGCGCGCAAGAAGAGAAGGACCCGGACATGCCCCCCAAGAAGAAGCTCGCAGCGGTCATCAAGCTGCAGATCCAGGCCGGTGCCGCCACGCCGGCCCCGCCGGTCGGCCCCGCCCTGGGTCAGCACGGCGTGAACATCATGGAGTTCTGCAAGGCCTACAACGCGCAGACCGAGTCGCAACGCGGCCAGGTCGTGCCGGTGGAGATCTCGGTCTTCGAGGACCGCTCGTTCACCTTCATCACCAAGACCCCTCCCGCGGCCCGGCTGATCCTGGCCGCCGCCGGCGTCGAGAAGGGCTCCGGTGAGCCGCACAAGACCAAGGTCGCCAGGCTGACCAAGGACCAGGTCCGGGCCATCGCCGAGACCAAGATGCCCGACCTCAACGCCAACGACCTCGACGCCGCCGAGAAGATCATCGCCGGCACCGCCCGGCAGATGGGCATCACCGTCGAGGGCCACGGCTGAGCAACCGCACATCCCCTCGACCACGCGGTCAGGGGGTCCCGAACAACCGTGGGAGGGCCGAGCGCGGCCCGTCGTACCACGACTCCGTCACCCGTAACCGAGGAGCAGCAATGAAGCGCAGCAAGGCCTACCGCGCCGCCGCCGAGAAGATCGACGCCGACACGGTCCACTCACCGCTGCAGGCCGTGCGCCTGGCCAAGGAGACCAGCACCACGAAGTACGACGCGACCGTCGAGGTCGCCATGCGCCTGGGCGTCGACCCGCGCAAGGCCGACCAGATGGTCCGCGGCACCGTCAACCTCCCGCACGGCACCGGCAAGACCGCCCGGGTCCTGGTCTTCGCCACCGGAGAGCGGGCCGAGCAGGCGACCGCCGCCGGCGCCGACATCGTGGGCGACGACGCGCTCATCGAGGAGGTCACCAAGGGCCGGCTCGACTTCGACGCCGTCGTCGCGACGCCGGACATGATGGGCAAGGTCGGACGCCTCGGCCGGGTCCTCGGCCCCCGCGGTCTGATGCCCAACCCGAAGACCGGCACCGTCACCAACGACGTCACCAAGGCCGTGTCCGACATCAAGGGCGGCAAGATCGAGTTCCGGGTCGACCGCAACGCGAACCTGCACTTCATCATCGGCAAGGCCTCGTTCACCGAGGAGCAGCTGGTCGACAACTACCGCGCGGCACTGGAGGAGATCCTCCGGCTCAAGCCGTCCGCGGCCAAGGGGCGCTACATCCGCAAGGCCACCATGGCCACGACCATGGGTCCCGGCATCCCCCTCGACCCCCACAAGACCCGCGGCCTGACCGAGGAGACGGCCGAGGCTACGGCCTGAGCCCCCAACGGCCGGCACGACGCCGAGTGTGACCTTGCGCAGGCGGATCCGGGGCGGTCAGCCTGCGCAAGGTCACACTGCGCACACCGCCGTGCCCGGTCGTGCGGCCGGCGCACCGGCGTACGCGCGATTTGCCGCGCACGTCGGGCGGCACGTAGCCTGACCCTGCCACAGACCGCCGGTTCCTCGCCCGATCCTGGGTGAGGCTAAGGTCCCGCATCACGCGGGCGGCCCGCGCAGGTGAACGGAAGCTGGAAGCGGCACCGCCGACTCTCACGCCCCGCGCCCCTGCGCCGGGGCGTTTCGCATGACCGGGGTCCTTGCCACCCGCCCGGCGGCCCACCCGGAAGGAGGGCGAGGCTTCCATGGCCAGGCCCGACAAGGCAGCCGCTGTCGCCGAGCTCGCGGAGGAGTTCCGCAGGTCGAACGGCGCCGTGCTGACCGAGTACCGCGGGCTCACCGTCGCCCAGCTCAAGGAGCTGCGGCGTTCACTCGGTGAGCACGTCTCCTACGCCGTGGTGAAGAACACGCTGACCAGGATCGCGGCCAAGGAAGCCGGCGTCGCCGCGTTCGACGACCTGCTCGCGGGTCCGTCCGCGATCGCGTTCGTCAAGGGCGACCCGGTCGAGGCCGCCAAGGGCCTTCGTGACTTCGCCAGGGCCCACCCGCCGCTCGTCATCAAGGGCGGCGTCCTCGACGGCAAGCCGCTCTCACCGGCCGAGATCCAGCAGCTCGCCGACCTCGAGTCCCGTGATGTGCTCCTCGCCAAGCTCGCCGGGGCGATGCAGGCGTCGCTGCAGAACGCCGTCTCGCTGTTCGCTGCGCCCCTGGCGCAGACCGCACGCGTGCTCGAGGCGCTGCGGCAGAAGGCCGAGCAGGACCCCGGCGTCCTCGCGGGAGGCGCCGGTACGCCGGTCGCCGAAGCCCCCGCGGAGGAGGCCCCCCCGGAGGAGACGTCCGAGGAAGCCGCGCAGGAGGACACCGAGGGCTGATCGGCCCGCCCGCCACACCCCACCAGCGCCTGGTCCCACAGGCCTGACCCGCTAAGGAAGGACCGCCACCATGGCGAAGCTCAGCACCGACGATCTCCTGGACAGCTTCAAGGAGATGACCCTGATCGAGCTCTCCGAGTTCGTGAAGCAGTTCGAGGACACCTTCGGCGTCACCGCGGCCGCCCCGGTAGCCGTCGCGGCCGCTCCGGCCGCCGGTGGTGCCGGTGGCGAAGCCGCCGCCGAGGCCGAGCAGGACGAGTTCGACGTCGTCCTCGAGGCTGCCGGCGACAAGAAGATCCAGGTCATCAAGGAGGTGCGCGCGCTCACGAGCCTCGGTCTCAAGGAGGCCAAGGACCTCGTGGACGGCACCCCGAAGCCGGTCCTGGAGAAGGTCAACAAGGAGGCCGCGGACAAGGCCAAGGCCGCCCTCGAGGGCGCCGGGGCCACGGTCACCGTCAAGTAAGGCACAAGCCCCGAGGGGCGGTCGTCCGGCACGCCGGCGGCCGCCCCTCGGCGTTGCGGCTACGCGCCCGGCAGCTCACGGGCCACGATCTTCCCGGTGGCGTTGCGGGGCAGCTCGTCGGCGAAGATGATCTCGCGCGGCACCTTGAAGCCGGCGAGGTGCTCGCGGACGTGCGCCTGCAGCTCCGCCTCGTCGGCGTCCTGACCTGGCGCCAGGACCACGACCGCGCGCAGCCGCTGCCCCCACTTGGCGTCGGTCACGCCGACGACGCCCACGTCGGCCACCTTGGGGTGATCCGCCAGCAGGTCCTCGACCTCGCGCGGGAACACGTTCTCGCCGCCGGACACGATCATGTCGTCGTCGCGGCCGTCGACGAAGAGCCGCCCGGCCTCGTCGAGGTGGCCCACGTCACCCGTCGCGAGCAGCCCGTCCAGTGACTCCTTGCCGCCGCCGTCCGTGTAGCCGTCGCTGAGCATGTCGTTCCCGACGAAGATGCGTCCGGTGGTCCCGGGAGCGACCTCCTTGCCGTCGTCGTCCACGAGGCGCAGGACCGTGCCCCGGGGCGGACGGCCGGAGGTGCCGGGCGCGGCGCGCAGGTCAGCGGGAGCGGCGACGGACACCCAGGCGACCTCGGTGGACCCGTAGAAGTTGTGCAGCACGTCGCCGAAGCGGTCCATGACCCGGAGGGCGAGGTCACCCGGTAGGGCGCTGCCGCTTGCCGCGACCACGCGCAGCGACGACACGTCGTACGCCTCGAGCGTCGCCGACGGCAGCTCGAGCATTCGTTGCAGCATCAGGGGGACGACGACGAGCCCCGCAGCACGGTGGGCCGCCACATCAGCGAGCGTCGCCTCGGGGTCGAACCGGCGCCGGAGCACCTGCGTGCTGCCGATCGCCAGCCCCATCGAGAAGGTCAGCAGCCCCCACGAGTGGAAAAGCGGCGCGGCGACGACCGTGACCTCGCGGGCCCGTAGAGGGATGGCCTCGAGGAACGTGGCGACCGGGTCCAGCGATGCCGGCTGCCGCCTGGCGGCGCCCTTCGGGCTGCCGGTGGTGCCGCTGGTCAGGATGACCAGTCGTCCCTCCCGTGCCGGCGGGGCCAGCTCGCCGCGGTCATGCTCGGCCACCAGCCGGTCCAGCGTCGCCCCCTCGGCACCGGCCTCGGACCAGGCCAGGATCGTGGGCAGGCCGGCAGCGGCCGACGCAACGAGCGCGCCGAACTCCTCGTCGTGGACCAGTGCACGTACGCCTTCCCGCTCGCAGGCCGCGGCCAGCTGGGGCCCGGCGAACATGGTGTTGAGGAAGATCACGTGCAGGCCGAGCTTGCCGGCCGCGAGCATTGCCTCCACCATCCCCTGGTGGTTGCGGCACAGGATGCCGATCGCCTCCCCTGCGGACAGGCCGGTCGCGGCGAAGCCCCTGGCCAGCGCGTTGGTGCGCTCGTGCAGCTCGCGGAAGCTGCACGTCCCACGCTCGTCGACCACTGCCGCCCGGTCGGGATGACGCGCCGCGCCGACCGCTACCGCCGCGGCCTGGGTCGTGCGCCAGCGCAGCAGCCGCAGGGCGGCGAGCAGCATCCGGTCCGGGCGCTGAGGTCGCAGCACGCCGACCTCGACCAGGGTGCGGGCGGTGGCGGCGCGGCGGGCTGCCGCGGCGGGCATGAGCCGGCTACGGGGGGTGAGCACAGGCGACCTCCGGCGACGCGTCTGACGTTCCTCCCGGCCCGGGAAGGGTAACGGTCGTGTGATCGCCGCCAGCCGGGGATGTTTCGCGGCCGGCGCGCACGCGCAGAATCCCCGTGCGCCGCCGGTCACGGTGCCCAGCCACCCGTTTCCCCCGCCGGCAGCCGGTCGACGTGCGCGTAACCAGGCAGGCCCGCGCTCGTTACTCATCGGTACTGCTTGCCGACCGTGAGGTGGAACCACGTGGGCGTGGAGATCCAGGTCGAGGGGCTGACCAAGTCCTTCGGCCGCCAGGTCATCTGGCAGGACGTCTCGCTGACCCTTCCGGCCGGCGAGATCTCGGTCATGCTCGGGCCCTCCGGCACCGGCAAGTCAGTCTTCCTCAAGACGCTCGTCGGGCTGCTCAAGCCCGACAAGGGCTCGATCAAGATCCAGGGCAAGGACCTCACCAGGCTGCGCGAGCACGACCTCTACGAGATGCGCAAGCTGTTCGGGGTCCTGTTCCAGGACGGTGCGCTGTTCGGCTCCATGAGCCTCTACGACAACATCGCCTTCCCGCTCCGGGAGCACACGAAGAAGAGCGAGAAGGAGATCAAGGGCATCGTCCTCGAGAAGATGGACATGGTCGGCCTGGTGGGGTCGGAGGCCAAGCTGCCCGGCGAGATCTCCGGCGGCATGCGCAAGCGCGCCGGCCTGGCCCGCGCCCTCGTCCTGGACCCCGAGATCATCCTGTTCGACGAGCCCGACTCCGGCCTCGACCCGGTCCGCACGGCCTACCTCAACCAGCTGATCGTCGACCTCAACGCCGCGATCGAGGCCACCTTCCTCATCGTGACCCACGACGTGAACACCGCCCGGACACTGCCCGACAACATCGGCCTGCTCTACCACCGGCACCTGGCGATGTTCGGCCCGCGGGAGATGCTGCTCAGCTCGGAGGAGCCGGTGGTCCGGCAGTTCCTCAACGCCCAGCGGCAGGGCCCCATCGGCATGGCCGAGGAGAAGGACGCCGACGAGCTCGCCCAGGAGCAGGCGGAGGGCCACGAGCTGCCGCCGCTGCCCCCGATCCCGGTGCAGCTGTTCACCAGCGACGGCACGACCCGCCCCACGCAGCGCGAGCCCGGCATCTGGTGCCGCGAGAACAACGTCACCCCTCCACCCGGGTCGTTCCAGGAACAGGGTGCCCCGGCGGCTCCGCCGGCCGGGACCGCGGACCGGTCCCGCCGGGAGGCGCCCGCCGCACCGGCGTACGACGGCAACGGCCACGACGGGCAGACCTACGCCGGCCAGCACCAGGGCCAGCGGGTGCGCACCTCCCGCGATGGTGCCGCGTGAGCAACCCCGCCCTTGGCGCCGTCCGGCAGAGCGGCAACCTGTTCGCCCTGGCCGCCGACGTCGTCAGGACCGTCCCCAAGCGGCCGTTCCAGGGCAAGGAGTTCATCCAGCAGTCCTGGTTCATCGCCAGCGTCACGATCCTGCCGACCGCCCTCGTCAGCATCCCCTTCGGCGCGGTCATCGCCCTCCAGCTGGGCAACCTGACCCGACAGCTCGGCGCCCAGTCCTTCACCGGCTCGGCCAGCGTGCTCGCCGTGGTCCGCGAGGCGAGCCCCATCGTCACCGCGCTGCTGATCGCCGGCGCCGGCGGATCGGCGATCTGCGCCGACCTCGGGGCCCGCAAGATCCGCGAGGAGATCGACGCGATGGAGGTGCTGGGCATCGACCCGATCCAGCGCCTGGTGGTGCCCCGGGTCCTCGCCTCGATGCTGATCGCGGTGCTGCTCAACGGTCTCGTCTCGGTGGTCGGCGTCTGCGGCGGCTACTTCTTCAACGTCGTCCTGCAGGGCGGCACGCCGGGCGCCTACCTGGCCTCGTTCACCGCCCTGGCCCAGATGTCGGACCTGTGGGTCGGCATGATCAAGGCGCTGATCTTCGGCGGGCTGGCCGCGGTCGTGGCGTCCTACAAGGGGCTGACGGCTGGCGGGGGCCCCAAGGGGGTGGGTGACGCGGTCAACCAGTCCGTCGTCATCACCTTCATGCTGCTGTTCGTCGTGAACTTCGTGATCACGGCGATCTACTTCCAGGTCGTCCCCCAGAAGCTCGGCTGACGCACCATGAGCATCTCCTCGACGCTGATGAAGCCGGTCGCCGCACTTGACGATCTCGGCGGCCAGCTGCGCTTCTACGGTCGCAGCATCGGGTGGAGCGGCCGGACCGTCCGGCGCTACAAGAAGGAGGTCATCCGGCTGCTCGCCGAGGTGAGCCTCGGCACCGGCGCCCTCGCCGTCATCGGTGGCACGGTCGGCGTCATCGCCTTCCTGGCCTTCTTCACCGGCACCGAGGTCGGTCTCCAGGGCTACTCGGCGTTGAACCAGCTCGGCTCCGCAGCCTTCACCGGCTTCATCTCGGCCTACTTCAACACCCGCGAGATCGCGCCGCTCGTCGCCGGACTGGCGCTGGCTGCAACCGTCGGGTGCGGGTTCACCGCACAGCTCGGTGCCATGCGCATCAGCGAGGAGGTCGACGCGCTCGAGGTGATGGGCGTGCCGAGCGTGCCGTTCCTGGTGACAACCCGCATGATCGCCGGGTTCGTCGCGGTGATCCCGCTCTACGTGATCGGGCTGCTCTCGTCGTACGCCGCCACCCGGCTCATCGCGACCGGCTACTACGGCCAGTCGAAGGGCACCTACGACCACTACTTCCATCTCTTCCTGCCACCGGGGGACGTGCTCTGGTCCTTCGGCAAGGTGCTGGTCTTCGCAGTCGTGATCATCCTGATCCACTGCTACTACGGCTACACCGCCAGCGGTGGCCCGGCCGGTGTCGGCATGGCCGTCGGCAAGGCGGTGCGGACCTCGATCGTGGCGATCAACCTGGTCGACTTCTTCCTCAGCCTGGCCATCTGGGGCGCGACCACGACCGTGCGAATAGCAGGGTGATCGCATGTTGATGAAGGCGGGAGCCAGGAGGAGGAGCGGGATCGGCCAGAAGGTCGTCCTGCGGACCTACGGTGTCGTCTTCCTGGTGGTCATCGCCCTGCTGGTCGGCCTGAGCGTCGCTGTCTACAACAAGACGTTCACCGACGTCGTCCGGGTGACGCTGGAGACCAACCGGGTGGGCAACCAGCTGGCGCCGCCGGCCGACGTCAAGCTGCGCGGCATGATCGTCGGTGAGGTGCGCGACGTCGCCTCCGACGGCGACAAGGCCACGGTGGACGTCGCCCTCAACCCCGGCACCGTCGGCATGATCCCCGAGAACGTCACGGTCCGGCTGCTGCCGAAGACGCTGTTCGGCGAGAAGTACGTCGACCTGGTCATCCCGGCCGACCCGTCATCCGAACGACTGTCCGAGGGCGACGTCATCACCCAGGACCGATCCTCCGTGGCGATCGAGCTCGAGCGGGTGCTCGACAACCTGCTGCCGCTGCTGCGGACCGTCCAGCCGGGAGAGCTCAACGCGACCTTGAGCGCGTTCGCGACCGCTCTCGAGGGCCGGGGCGACCAGATCGGCGAGAACCTGGAGCTCGTCGACCAGTACTTCACCGAGATCAACCCCAAGCTCGACACGATCAAGACCGACATCACCGGGATGGCCGACGTCTCGCAGATCTACGCCGACGCCGCCCCCGACCTGGTCGACATGCTCCGCAACTTCTCCGTCGGCACGCAGATGGTCACCGAGAAGGCCGAGGTCTACGCAGGGTTCCTGGCCGGCACCACCGGGTTCGCGAACACGACCCGAGAGCTGCTCGCGGAGAACGAGACGCGGATCATCCAGCTCAACGCGGTCAGCCGGCCCACCCTCGAGCTGTTCGCGCGGTACTCACCGCAGTACCCCTGCCTGCTGCGGGGCCTGGCCGACGCGAACCGGACCCAGCGCGCCGACGGTTCCAGCGAGCGCGGCTGGATCGGTGGGGCGTTCGCCAACCGCGAGCTGCACATCACCCTCGAGGTCGTGGAGGAGCAGGAGGCCTACCGGCCCGGCGAGGAACCCGAGTTCACTGAGAACCACGGCCCGGACTGCCGCGGCATCCCCAAACCGCCGTTGCCGGCGCCGGGACCGCAGATCGACGACGGCACCCGCGGATCGTCGGCGCAGCGTGCGCTGCCCGGTTTCCTGGTCGACCCGAGCAGCGGCCGCGCCGGCACGGCCCAGGAGCAGGCCGTCGTCAACGGGCTGGTGGCGCCGGTGATGGGCGTGCCGGCCGACGAGGTGCCCGACCTCGCCACGCTCCTGTTCGGGCCGATGGCGCGCGGGACGGCGGTGAGCCAGTCGTGAAGACGACCGCATCGCTGGTCAAGCTCATCGTGTTCATCGTCGTGACCGTGCTGGCGACCGGCCTGCTCGCCACCACCATCGGGAACTTCCGCTTCGGCGGCACGACCTCCTACCGGGCACTGCTCACCGACGTGACCGGGCTGCAGACCGGCGACGACGTGCGCATCGCGGGCGTCCGGGTCGGCGAGGTCGAGGGCATCGAGGTGAAGGACCGGCGGCTCGCCCAGGTGTCCTTCACCGTCGACGACAACCGCCCGGTGGCGACCAGCACCCGGCTGATGGTCCGCTACCGCAACCTGGTGGGACAGCGATACGTCGCGCTCAGCGAAGGCCCGGGCTCGGACCGCGCGCTGCCCGAAGGCGGCATCATCCCGCTCGACCAGACGACACCCGCCCTGGACCTGACGGTGCTGTTCAACGGCTTCAAGCCGCTGTTCGCGGCGCTGAACCCCAAGGACGTCAACGCGTTCGCCTTCGAGATCATCAAGACGCTGCAGGGCGAGGCGGGCAACGTCAACTCGCTGTTCACCCACACCGCGTCGCTGACCAGCACGCTGGCCGACCGCGACAAGGTGATCGGGCGGACCATCGACAACCTCAACGCGGTGCTGGCCACCGTCGACGACCGCGACCGGCAGCTGTCGACCTTGCTGTCCGAGCTGCAGCGGTTCGTCAGCGGGCTGGCCGAGGACCGGGAGGCGATCGGGGCTTCGCTGACCAACATCGCCGGCCTGGCCGAGTCCACGGCCGGCCTGGTCGAGGAGGCCCGCCCGGCCATCCGCACCGACGTTCGCGAGCTCGGCGAGGTCACCGGCACCCTCGACGACCACAAGAAGATGGTCGACGGCGTCCTGGAGCGGTTCCCGGCCAAGCTGAACACGATCACCCGCACCGCGACGTACGGCTCGTGGTTCAACTTCTACCTGTGCGACTTCCAGGGCAGGGTCATCATTCCCGCGGGCCCGGTCGCCGTGGAGACGAAGACCGTCAACTTCCACAACCACGCGGCCAGGTGCCAGCCATGAGCACACCCTTCCGCGAGCGCAACCCGGTGGTGATCGGCGCCGTCGGGCTCGGGCTGATCGTGGCGATGCTGCTCTTCGCGTTCAACATCGACAAGATCCCGTTGTGGGCCGGGGACGCCCACTCCGCCGCGCTCACCGAGGCCGGCGGGCTCAAGTCGGGCGACGACGTGCGCGTCGCCGGTGTCAAGGTCGGCAAGGTCACGACCGTCGACCTCGACGGCGACCACGTCCGCGTCGACTTCCGGGTCGAACGCGGCACCGACCTCGGCTCGGAGACCTCGGCCGAGGTGCGGATCAAGACCATCCTCGGGCAGAAGATGCTGATGCTCGACCCGGCCGGCAAGGGCGAGCTCGACGACGAGATCCCGGTTTCGCGCACCACCCCGGCCTACGACGTGGTCGAGGCGTTCAGCGACCTGGCCACCACGACCGAGCGCATCGACACCGACCAGCTCGCGGGCGCGCTCGACACGATCGCGACCACCTTCCGTGACTCCCCGGAGGAGACGCGGGCCGCGGTCGAGGGCCTGGGCCGGCTGTCCCGGACCATCGCGTCGCGGG
>JBOGDY010000027.1:0-14883 GCA_050742955.1 Actinomycetes bacterium
CTAGCGGCCGGCGCGGGTCGGCACGGTGAGCCGGCATGCCGAGTCCCACCGCGCCTCGTCCAGGCCGACCCGGGCATCGTCGCGCTCCCGGACGGACGCGCAGTCCTCGATGACGTCGGACAGGAGCTGGTGGAGCAGGTCGTCCGGTTCGGCGACACAGGCTTCCGCGATCCCCCTGACCGCGCACCGCACACTGTTCGGCGCGGAGTGACGACGGAAGCCGTTCACCCTGATGCCGGCCTCGACCACGAGGGTGCGGGCCCAGTCGGCGGCCAAGGGCGCCTGCTCGAGCGCGCGCTGGCTCTCCGGCTCGAGGTGCCCGGCCGGGCGCCCGTCGAGACCGCCGAGCACGTGCTCGGCGGTCAGGACGGACACCGCCAGCACGTTCTGCCGGTCGGCTGAGGCGACCGGCAGCGCCATCCGCGCGGACAGCAGGGCGATGCGCGCGTCGGTCCGGAGGTCGTCGCCGGTCAACCCGATCACGGAGGGGATCATCGGGGCCAGCCGAGATCGACGCTCGTCCGACGTGCAGTCGTTGACCAGCCGGGCCAGCTCGGCCAGCAGCGGATGGGTGCACCGCGGGTGATCGCTCCACCGCTCACCTGCGAGATAGGAGGCCAGCTCCATGAAGCAGGCACCCTTGCGGGGGTTGCGGTGCTTCCCCTTGGACAGGATCGGCACGGACTGCGGCACCTCGTGCTGAGAGGCGATCATGTAGGCACCCCCATAGGACGTGGAGTCCGATCCAGTCTGCGCCATCCTCCGGTCGAGCGACACCCCCTAGGAGCAGCTGCTCAATCCCTGACCGGCTGGTGGTCGAGGGGCGCCTCGAGCCGGGCCACGGTCTCAACGACCTCGCGGGCGACGTCCTGTGCGGTGAGGCCGACCTCGGCGAGGATCTCGGCGCGCTTGGCGTGGTCGAGGAAGCGGGCCGGCACGGCGAAGTCGCGCAGCGGCGTTCCGACGCCGGCGTCCCGCAGCGCCTGTGCGACGGCGGCCCCGACGCCGCCCGCCCGGACGTTGTCCTCCACCGTCACCACGCAGCGGGCGTCGCGGGCCATCTCGACGACGGTCGGCGGCACCGGCTTGACCCAGCGGGGGTCGACGACCGTGACCCCGATGCCCTGACGGCCGCACCGCTCGGCCACCTCGAGGCAGGTCTCGGCCATCGCGCCGACGGACACGAGGAGCACGTCGGCGGATCCGCCCCCGGCCCGGCACAGCACGTCGACACCGCCCATGCGGACCGTCGCGGGGATGTCGGCGCACACCGCGCCCTTGGGGTAGCGCACCACAGTGGGCGCGTCCTCGACCGCCACCGCCTCGCGCAGCTCCTCGCGCAGCGTGACCGCGTCGCGGGGGGCAGCGATGCGCAGGCCGGGGACGACCTGCAGGACCGACAGGTCCCACACACCGTTGTGGCTGGCGCCGTCGTCCCCGGTGACCCCCGCCCGGTCGAGCACGAACGTGACCCCGCACCGGTGCAGCGCGACGTCCATCAGCACCTGGTCGAAGGCCCGGTTGAGGAAGGTCGCGTAGACCGCAACCACCGGGTGCAGGCCGCCGATCGCCAGCCCGGCGGCCGACGTGGCGGCGTGCTGCTCGGCGATCCCCACGTCGAAGACCCGGTCGGGGAACCGCTCGGCGAACGGGCCGAGCCCCGTCGGCAGCAGCATCGCGGCGGTGATCGCGACCACGTCGGCACGGTCCTCGCCGATCGCGACGATCTCCTCGCCGAAGACGTCGGTCCATGGCCGGCCCGAGGCGGCCAGGGGCTGCCCGGTCTCGGGGTCGATCACGCCGATGCCGTGGAAGTTGTCGGCCGCATCGTCCTCGGCCGGCTTGTAGCCCTGCCCCTTGCGGGTGATGCAGTGGACCATCACCGGCCCCGCGAAGCCGCGTGCTCGGCGCAGCGCGTGCTCGACCGCCTCCACGTCGTGCCCGTCGACGGGGCCGATGTACTTCAGGCCGAGGTCCTCGAACATCCCCTGGGGCGCGACGATGTCCTTGATGCCCTTCTTCATGCCGTGCAGCGTCTCGTAGAGCGGGCCGCCCACGACCGGGGTCCGGCCGAGGACCTGCTTGCCCCACTCGAGGAAGCGCTCGTAGCCACTCGTCGTACGCAGTGTCGCCAGGTGATGAGCGAGGCCGCCGATCGTCGGGGCGTAGGACCGCTCGTTGTCGTTCACGACGATCACCAGCCGGCGGTCCTTGCCCGCGGCGATGTTGTTCAGCGCCTCCCACGCCATGCCCCCGGTCAGGGCACCGTCACCGACCACGGCGACGACGTGGCGGTCGGTGAGCCCGCGCAGCTGGTAGGCCTTGGCGATGCCGTCGGCGTAGGACAGCGCTGTCGAGGCATGGGAGTTCTCGATCACGTCGTGCTCGGACTCTGCCTGGCTCGGGTAGCCGGACATGCCGCCCTTGCGGCGCAGCTGGCCGAACTGCCCGGCCCGGCCGGTGACGATCTTGTGGACGTAGCTCTGGTGCCCGGTGTCCCACAGGACGCGGTCGCGCGGGGAGTCGAACACCCGGTGCAGCGCCAGCGTGAGCTCGACCGCCCCGAGGTTGGGGCCCAGATGGCCGCCGGTCCGCGACACCGAGTCCACCAGGAAGGTCCTGATCTCCTCGGCCAGCGTGTCGAGCTCGCGGCGGTCGAGCCGGCGCAGGTCACGCGGCCCCTGGATCGACTCGAGCAAACCCACTAGTCCTGCTCCCATCGCTCGTCCGGACCCGGCCCACGTGCAAGGGGCGATTCTACGGTCCTCCCCCGGGCCGGACCTCCCCGAACGATGCGGGGGTACGCATCTTCACAACCTCCGCACGAACCTGCGGCCGCGCAGCGCCTCCTCGACCAGACCGACAGCCCGCGCCGTCGTGACCAGCCGGGCCCCCTCCCGCTCGTAGGCCGCCACGGCCGCCGTGACAGTCTCCGCGTCCACCACGTCCCGCAGCTCCTGCCGCACCGTGGCCAGCCCGCTCCGGGCCGCCTCGACGCCCGCCCGGACGTGGTGGGACGCGAACCGGGCCAGCACGACCGGGTGGCGGCGCAGGACCTCGTGCGCCCGGTAGTCGGGCGGGCAGAGGTCGAACAGCCAGGACACCGCGGTCCGCTCCCAGTCTGGGCTGCCCGGCGGCCGGACCTCGCCCGGCCAGCCGGGTGGTACCGCCGGCTCGCTCACCCGGTGAAGCCTGGCGCACCCGGGGCCGGTCACGCGCAGCGGCCCTGCTCCTCAGCCGAGGGCGCTGCGCAGGAGCAGGGCGACGGCCGAGGCCCCGCACACCGCGAGCACCGCCCTCCGGGTGCGGCCGGCGTCGACGTGGCGCCGCACGAGGGTGGACAGCAGGAAGCCCACGACCAGGAACGGCCCGAGCGCCAGTGCCACCATGGCGTCGTCGCGGTCGAGCTGGCCGGCGAAGGCGAGCCCACCAAGGGAGAGCAGCCCCCCGCCCATGAAGTAGAGCGCCAGCGTCGCGCGCAGCCGTGGGCCGGACGTGTGCTGGTAGACGAGGGCCAGCGGGGGGCCTCCGATCGAGGTCGCGGTGCCGGTCACGCCCGATACGACGCCGGCACCCACGAGCACCTCGCGGCGCATCGGCAGAGTGATCACCTTGCCGGTCATGACCACCGCGACGAGAACCATCGCGCCTACCAGCAGCCCGAGCATCCGGGTGGACACGAGGGCCACCACCAGCACGCCGAGTGCGGTGCCCGGCACCCGGCCGGTGAAGGCCCAGCCGAGTCCCCGCCAGTCGGAGGAGCGCCAGTCGCGGGCCAGGATGACGACTGGATAGACCGACGCGAGCCACAGCATCACGCCCGGCATGAGTGAGGGGTCGACGAGCGTCATGACCGGCGCGGCGACCAGCCCCAGCCCCAGCCCCACCGCACCCTGGACGAGCGCCCCGGCGGTCACCGCAACGGCCAGGGCCAGGAAGACGTCAACGGAGACCATCGCGTCCACCCTAGATGTGGGTAGCTGTGCCATCGTGCCGGGCATGCAGCACTACGACCTGCCCCTGGACGAGCTGCGACGCTACCGGCCCGACCTCCCGACCCCGCCGGACCTGGCCGACTACTGGCGCACGACGCTGGAGGGCGCCGGTCCGCTGGACGCCCGGTTCACGCCGTACGACTCGCCGTTGCGGACGGTGGACGTGCTCGACGTCTCGTTCGGTGGCTTCGGGGGCCAGCGCGTGGCCGGGTGGCTGCTGCTGCCCCGCGGGCGGGGCGGGCCGCTGCCGTGCGTGGTGACCTTCGTCGGGTACGGCGGTGGGCGCGGCCTGCCGCACGAGTGGCTGGACTGGACCGCGCTGGGCTATGCCCACGTTGTGATGGACACCCGCGGCCAGGGCAGCACGCATCACGCCGGTAGCACCCCCGACCTCGACCCGTCCGGCGCTGGTCCGCACGCACCCGGCTTCCTCACTCTCGGGCTGCCCCACCCCGAGCGGCTCTACTACCGGCGGCTCTACGCCGACGCGGTCCGGGCCGTCGACGCGGCGCAGGCGCACCCGGATGTCGACCGCGACCGCATCGTCGTGGCGGGTAGCAGCCAGGGCGGGGCGATGGCGCTCGCCGCGGCGACGCTGCGGTCCTGGCTGCTCGACGAACCGGTCGCCGCGGTGCTCGCCGACGTTCCGTTCCTGTGTGACCTGAGACGGGCGGCGCAGATCGCGGCCGACGGTCCCTACCTCGAGCTCGTGCGGTGGTGCAGCACCCACCGCGACCGCGCTGAGGAGGCGTTCGCGGCACTGGCCTACGTCGACATCGCGGTGCTCGCTCCGCACGCCACCAGCCCGGCGCTGTTCAGCGTCGCCCTTCGCGACGGGGTGTGCCCGCCCTCGACGGTCTTCGCCGCCGCCAACCGCTACGGGGGGCCGACGGACATCACCGTGTGGGAGTGGGACGAGCACGAAGGCGGCGAGGCCCACCAGCGCCTGGAGCAGGCACGATGGCTGGCCGCCCGCGTCCCGCCGGGGCTGTGACCTGGGCTCGGCTCATCCCCCGGGTCTCCGTGCGGTCAGTTCTCGCACCTGGGCGTAGCGCTCCCGGACGTGCGGGGTCGGCGCCGCCTCGTGCACCAGCTCGCCTCGCAGCGCCCATTCCGGTGGCCCGTGCCCGGCCGCCAGCACCCATGCGGCCTGCCGGGCGGCGCCGTCGGCGACGTACTCACCGGGCGGCGGTACGACGACGGGGCGGGCGAGGACACCGGGGGCCAGCCGCCGGACCGCCTCGGACCGGGCCCCGCCACCCACGAGGAGGACCCGGCGCAGGGCCACGCCCTGCGCGACGAGCGCGTCCAGCCCGTCCGCGAGCCCGCACAGCAGCCCTTCCACCGCGGCCCGGGCGAGGTGGGAGGGCGTGCTGGTCGTCAGGGTCATCCCGTGCAGCGCTCCTGTCGCGTCGGGCCGGTCCGGTGTGCGCTCACCTTCCAGGTACGGGACGAGCACCAGGCCGTCCGCCCCCGCCGGCGCGGACAGGGCAAGCCGGGACAGCTCGTCGTGGTCGACACCGAGCAGCGCCGCTGCGGCGTCGAGCACCCGCGAGGCGTTGAGGGTGCAGACAAGGGGCAGGTGGCGCCCGGTCGCGTCGGCGAAGCCCGCGACGGTGCCGGTCGGGTCCTTCACGGGCATGTCGGAGACAGCGCTCACCACTCCCGACGTCCCGACGGAGACGACGACGTCACCCGGCCGGGCACCCACCCCCAGCGCAGCCGCCGCATTGTCCCCCGCGCCCGGTCCGAGCAGACCGCGACCATGCCGAGCCGAGACGTCGGCCGGTGCGACGACCTCGGGGATCTGCAGGCGGCGGCCGAAGGCCCGCTCCAGCAGGTCGACGCGGTACTCCCCCGACGCGGCCGACCAGTAGCCGGTGCCGCTCGCGTCGCTGCGGTCCGTACGCAGCCTGCCGATGTCGCCGACACCGGAGAGCCGCCAGGTGAGCCAGTCGTGCGGAAGGCAGACGGCGGTGGCCATGGCGGCGAGGTCGGGCTCGTGCTCGGCGAACCATCGCAGCTTGCTGACGGTGAACGACGCCACCGGGACGACGCCGACCGCGTCCGCCCACGCCTGCCCGCCGCCGAGCTCCTCGACCAGGTCGCGCGCACTGCTGGCGGACCGGGTGTCGTTCCAGAGCAGGGCGGGTCGTACGACGTTGCCCTCGGCGTCCAGGCAGACCATGCCGTGTTGCTGACCGGCGACCGACACCGCCGCGACGTCGTCGAGTCCTCCCGCCGCGTCGACAGCAGCGAGCAGGGCCTCCCACCACGCGTCGGGGTCCACCTCGGTGCCGTCCGGGTGCGGCGCCCGGCCCTCACGCATGAGGGCACCGGTGACGGCGTCCCGCACCACCACCTTGCAGGACTGGGTGGACGAGTCGATGCCGGCGACGAGCGGCCCGCCGCGCGACGCGGTGGGCACGGTCAGCGCGCGTCCAGGACGTGCTCGACGGCCAGCTGGTCCAGCACGCCGAAGGCGTAGCCGCGAGCCGCGGCCGCGTCGGCGTCGAAGGACTCGTAGGCCGAGGTGTCCGCGAGAAGGTCCGCGTAGGACTCGCCGTCGGCCAGCGTGGGCACCGCTAGCTCCGTCACCTTGCTGGCCGAGAGAGCCGCCAGCACCTCGGGGTCGGCGCGAAAGGCAGCCGCCCGCTCCCTGAGCAGCAGGTAGGTCCGCATGTTGGCCGCGGCCGAGGCCCAGACCCCTGCGACGTCCTCGGTGCGCATCGGCTTGTAGTCGAAGTGACGGGGTCCGTCGTATGCCGGGCCGCCGTTGAGCCCGCCGTTCTCGAGCAGGTCGACCAGGAAGAACGCGCTGAGCAGGTCGCCGTGGCCGAACACCAGGTCCTGGTCGTACTTGATGCCGTGCTGGCCGTTGAGGTCGATGTGGAAGAGCTTGTCCTGCCAGAGCGCCTGGGCGATCCCGTGCACGAAGTTCAACCCCGCCATCTGCTCGTGGCCCACCTCGGGGTTCACTCCCACCATCTCGGCGTGCTCGAGGGTGGAGATGAAGGCCAGCGCGTGCCCGACCGTGGGCAGCAGGATGTCGCCGCGCGGCTCGTTCGGCTTGGGCTCGAGGGCGAAGCGCAGCCCGTAGCCGCGGTCCACGACGTACTGCGCGAGCATGTCGATGCCCTCCCGGTATCGGTCAAGCGCCGCGCGGACATCCTTCGCTGCGTCGGTCTCCGAGCCCTCGCGACCGCCCCAGAACACATAGGTGGACGCACCGAGCTCGGCGGCCAGGTCGAGGTTCCGCATGATCTTGCGCAGCGCGAAACGACGGATCTCGCGGTCGTTGGACGTGAGGCCGCCGTCCTTGAAGACAGGATGTGTGAAGAGGTTCGTGGTGACCATGGGCACCACCAGCCCGGTCTCGTCGAGAGCGTGCCGGAAGCGCTTGACGTGGTCGTCACGCGCCGCGTCTGCACTGCCGAACGGGATGACGTCGTCGTCGTGGAAGGTCACGCCATAGGCACCCAGCTCGGCCAGCCGGTGCACCGACTCGACGGGGTCCATCGGGGGGCGTGTGGCGTCGCCGAAGGGGTCGCGTGCCTGCCAACCGACGGTCCACAGACCGAAGCTGAACTTGTCGTCGCGAGTCGGCTGCGGGCTGGTCATGTGATCGGTCCTTCCGGTCGGAAGTGTCAGGACGCGGTGAGCCGCGACATCTCGAGGAGCGGGTCGGACAGAAGAGGGCCGAACGCCAGCTCGGCGGCGCCGACCAGGGAGGAGTCCAGCCCGAACGCCGGCGGCACGAGCCGCAGCCCCTCCAGCGGGGGGGCCAGCCCCTGGGCAGCGACGGAGTCCCGGACGGTTGCCTCCGCCGCGGCGTAGATCTCGGCCAGCGCGCCGCCCATGATGACGACCTCGGGGTTGAAGACGTTCACGACGTTCGCGGTCCCCCGACCGAGCCAGCAGGCGACATGCTGCACCCCGGCAACCGCGGATGCATCGCCCTCGGCGGCGGCCGCGACCACCTCGCGGACCGAGGCGAGGCCGCCGCCGGCCGGGCGGCCCGCCAGCTCGAAGAGCCGCTCCTCCCCGGCCTCGGTCTCCCAGCAGCCCCGAGACCCGCACCGGCAGGGCAGGCCACCAGGGTTCACGACCAGGTGGCCTACCTCACCGGCGTAGCCGCGGCGACCGACCAGAGGCCGGCCCGAGGTGAACACGCCCGCTCCGATCCCGGAGTGGCCGGCGAGGTAGACGACGTCGTCGCACTCGACGGCGGCACCGCGCACGTGCTCCGCGAGCACACCGAGGTCGGCGTCGTTACCCACGGCGACCGGCATGGCCAGCTCTCCGGCGAGCTCCTCACCGAGGGGGACGTCATTCCAGCCGAGGTTGGGGACCTGCCGGATGAGGCCGTCGGGCACCCGCACCATGCCGGGAACCGCCGCGCCGGCGCCGGTGCAGCACGTGTTCGGGCCCATCTCCGCGAGCAGCTCGCGGGCCACCGTGCCGATGGCGCGCACCACGTCGCGCGGACGCCGCGGACCGCGACCGTGCGAGATGTCCCGCCGGGAAAGGACGTGGCCCCCGAGCCCGACCCGCGCCACGGTCAGGTGCGTGACGCCGATGTCCACGGCCAGCACCTGCACCCGCTGGGTCTGCGGGACGACGACGTACGACGGCCTGCCGCCGGTGCCCGAGCCGCCGGCCGCGAGTGCGTTGGTGCGGCCGCCGGGCTCCTCGCGGACCAGTCCGGCGCCGACCAGTTCGCCGGTGAGGTCGCCGATCGTGCTCCGGTTGAGCGCGAGCAGGCTGGTGAGCCGGCTGCGGGAGGTCGGCCCGTGCACGTGGACGTGGCGCAGCAGGGTCCCGAGGTTGCCTCTTCGGACGTCCTCCGTCCTCGCGCCGCGCGAGCCCCGGGCCAGCACCGTCATGGCGCCCTACGCCCGCCCGGAAGCCGCTGCCCGTTGCCGGGACAGCGCGTCCACACCGGCCGCGAGCAGCAGCACGAGCCCCGTCACCATGTAGACGACCGCGGCCGGCTGGTTGAGCAGACCCATGCCATTGGCCACCACCGCGACCACCAGGCCCCCGATGATCGCGTCGACCGGGCGACCCTTCCCGCCGAAGAGGCTGGTGCCGCCGATGACCGCGGCGCCCACGGCGTACAGCAGGGTCTCCCCGCCACCGGTCGTCGGTGTCACCGAGTTCACCCTGCTGGCGAGCAGGACGCCGGCGGTTGCCGCGATCATCGAGCAGAGGACGAAGCAGAGCAGCTTGATGCGCGGCACGTTGATGCCGGCGCGGCGGGCAGCCTCGGCGTTGCCGCCGACCGCGTACACGTGCCGGCCGAACACGGTGCGCGTCAGCAGGAGGGAGAACAGCACGAGCAGGACGAGGACGACCGGGATCACGATCGGGACGCCCTTGATCGAGCTGATCGCTGCGTTGCGGCTGCGCTCGATGCTCAGGTAGTAGGTGCAGATCCCGAGCACGAGCGCCAGTCCCACGACCTTCACCAGCCAGATGGTGGGCGACTGCGCGACGAGCCCGCGGGACCGCCGGTTCGCGAGCTGACGGAACGACACGGCGGCGTACGCCGCCACCAGGACCGCGTACATGCCCCAGCCGAGCCACACCGGCAGGTTCTTGGACATGATCGCCAGCACGGTCTCGCTCCGGATGCGGATCGTCCCGCCCTCGCCGATGATCTGCAGCAGAAGGCCCTGCAGGCCCAGGAAGCCGGCCAGCGTCACGACGAAGGACGGGATCCCGATCTTCGCCACCAGAAGCCCGATGACGAGCCCGATCACTGCGCCGGTGGCCAGGCACGCGGTGACCCCGATCCACCATGGCCAGTCGTTCCTCGTGGAGACAACGCCGAGCATGGCCGCCGCGACACCCGCGGTGAACCCCGCCGACAGATCGATCTCGCCGATGAGCAGCACGAAGACCAGCCCCATCGCGATGACGATGACCGGGGCGCTCTGGATGAGCAGGTTGGCGAAGTTGAAGGAGTTGGTGAACGTGTCCGGCCTCATCACCGAGAACACGACCAACAGGACGACCAGACCGAGGATCGCCGGCAGCGGCCCGACGTCCCCACCACGGACGCGGGAGACGTACTCCCGAGCGGCGTCGGCGAGGCTGGCGCTCTGCGCCTCGGGCGCCGCGTCGGCAGTGTCCTCGAGCACGCTGCGTGTCATGACAGCCGGTCCGTCGCCCCGGGCGACTCGCCGGCGCCCGCATCCGAGCTCGACGCGTGCGGGTCGGTCACCGTGACGTGGCCGCCTTCCTCGACGAGGGTTCCCCCGGTGATGAGCTGGACGACATCGGAGTGGGTCACGTCCTTGGCGTGGACCTGCGCCGTCAACCGCCCGAGGTAGAGGACGGCGATGTCGTCGGCCACGGCGAGCACGTCGTTCATGTTGTGGCTGATGAGGATCACCGCGAGCCCGCGGTCGGCGAGCCGACGGACCAGCCTCAGCACCTGCTCGGTCTGCGCGACACCTAGTGCAGCCGTGGGTTCGTCGAGGATCACCAGCTTGGAGTTCCAGAGCACGGCGCGCGCGATCGCCACTGTCTGGCGCTGACCACCGGAGAGGCTCGCGACCTTCTGCCGGACCGACTTCACCGTGCGGACCGACAGGCCCGCAAGCGTCTCGGACGCGCGCTCCTCCATGGAGATCTCGTCCAGGAAGCCCGAGGAGAGTGCCTCGCGGCCCAGGTAGAGGTTCTGGACGATGTCGAGGTTGTCGCAGAGCGCGAGGTCTTGGTAGACGACCTCGATGCCCAGCATGTTCGCCCGCTTCGGGTTGGCGACGTGCACCTTCTCGCCCTCGAACACGTAGTCGCCACTGTCGAAGGCGTGGATGCCGGCGATGCCCTTGATGAGGGTGCTCTTGCCGGCGCCGTTGTCTCCGACCAGCGCGGTGACGCGCCCCAGCCGGACGGTGAGCGCAACGTCGTGCAGGACCTGCACCGGACCGAAGCTCTTGTTGACCCCCCGAAGCTCAAGCAGGGGTTGCCCGTTGGTCGAGGGCTCCCGCCCCGCCTCCGTGGTCATGCTGGTCATGGCACCTCGCCTGCGTCGGTTGGTGGCGATCGGACGAGCAGCACGCTACGGCGCCGCGGATGGTGCCGCCCAGGGGTCCGGTCCCGGCCGGAACCGGACCCCTCCCCTCCTAGGACAGACCGAGCTCGGTGCAGGCGTCTGCGAAGTCGGCCGTGCACACCTTCTCGACGGTGGTGTAACCCGCGTCGAACGGCTCCTTGATGTTGTCCTGCGTCACCCACACCGGCTTCGCGAAGACCGACTTGACGGTCCTGCCCGCCTCCGTGTCCTCGGCCTCGCCGTTCACCAGGTCGTCGGCCGAGCCGTCGTCCTTGAGGATCGCGACCGCGAGGTTCGCAGCTGCTTCGGCCTCGAGTTTGACGTCCTTGAAGACGGTCCCGCACTGGGTGCCGGCGATCACGCGCTGCAGACCCTCGTCGGAGGCGTCCTGGCCGGTGACCGGAACCTTGCCGGCGAGCTTGTTGTTCGCGAGCACCGTGACGATGCCGCCGGCCATCGTGTCGTTGGCCGAGATGACACCGTCGATCCTGCCGTCGTTCTGGGTGAAGATCTGCTCGAACGTGGTCTGCGCGACGGTGGCGTCCCACTTGCCTGTCTGGTCGCCGACGAGCTTGTAGTCGCCCGAGTCGACCTTCGGCTGCAGCGCCCCGGCGTAACCCTCCTTGAACAGCGCAGCGTTGTTGTCGGTCGGGTCGCCGTTGACGTAGGCGATGTTGGCCTGCGCCTTGTTCGCGGCGTCCAGGCACGCGGCCAGGCCGTCACCCATGAGCTTGCCGACCTGCACGTTGTCGAAGGACACGTAGTAGTCGGCGGAGCCGCCCAGTGTCAGCCGGTCGTAGTCGATGCTCGGGATGCCGGCGTCCTTGGCCTTCTTCTCGCAGGCGGCGCCGCTCTCGGAGTCGAGGTTGACGATCATCAGCACGTTCACGCTCTGGTTGATCATCGAGTCGCACAGGGAGGCGAACTTGGTGACATCCTTGGACGCGTTCTGGATGATCGCCTCGTAGCCGGCCGCCTCGATCGCCTGCTTCAGGAGCGGCCGGTCGTTGGTCTCCCAGCGCGGCGACGAGGCCGCGTCGGGGAGGATCACGCCGACCTTGCCCTCGGCGGCGGCACCGCTGCCGTCGCTTCCTGCGCCGTTGCCGCCGTCGTCACCGCCGCAGGCCGTCAAGCCGAGCGACAGAGCCGCCAGCCCGGCGACCACGATCCGTCGAATGCGCATAGCGAGGCTGCCCTTCCGCTGGGGGGCCGACCGGGCCCGAGCGGCGCCGGCGGTATGTTGTGCCTCACAACGTACTCACCCCGCCAGGCCTCCGGAAGACACAACTCCGTAACGGAGGCGGGCCTGAAGGAGACGAGCCGGGCAGCCGTCCCCTCCGGTCCGCCCACAGCTCGGGCCTTCACCAGTGCGAACAGGGCAGAACCGGGGCGAAGGCACCCTCAGCTTCGCCGCAGCGACCTCAGGACGTACTGCATGATCCCGCCGTGCCGGTAGTAGTCGGCCTCGCCGGGGGTGTCGATGCGCAGGCGGGCCTGGAACTCCTTGTCGCCGGCGCGCACCGTCACCTCACGCGGGATGGTGCCCTCGTTGAGGCCGGTGACGCCGGTGACGGCGAACTCCTCCTCGCCGGTCAGGCCGAGCGACTCGGCCGAGTCGCCCTCGGCGTACTGCAGGGGCAGCACGCCCATCCCGATCAGGTTGGACCGGTGGATGCGCTCGTAGGACTCGGCGACGACGGCGCGGACGCCGAGCAGCGCGGTGCCCTTCGCCGCCCAGTCGCGTGACGACCCGGAGCCGTACTCCTTGCCGGCGAGGATCACCAAGGGGGTGCCGGCCTCCGCGTAGTGCTGTGCGGCGTCGTAGATGGTGGTGACCTCGCCGCCCTTCGTGAAGTCGCGGGTGAAGCCGCCCTCGGTGCCGGGCGCGAGCTGGTTGCGCAGCCGGATGTTCGCGAACGTGCCGCGGATCATCACCTCGTGGTTGCCGCGGCGCGAGCCGTAGGAGTTGAAGTCCCGCCGCCCGACGCCGTGCTCCTGCAGGTAGGTGCCGGCCGGCGAGTCCGCCTTGATGGACCCCGCCGGGCTGATGTGGTCGGTGGTCACCGAGTCACCGAGCCGGGCGAGCACCCGCGCGCCCTCGATGTCGGTGACCGGCTCCGGGTCCTCGGGCATGCCGTCGAAGTAGGGCGGGCGGCGGACGTAGGTCGAGTCGGGGTCCCACTCGAAGGTGTTGCCCGACGGGGTTTCCATGCCCTGCCAGTGCTCGTCGCCGGTGAAGACGTCAGCGTAGTCGCGGCTGAACATCTCCGAGGCCACCGCCGCATCGACGACCCCCTGGATCTCCTGGCTGGAGGGCCAGATGTCCTTGAGGAACACGTCGTGGCCGTCGCCGTCCACCCCGAGCGGCTCCGTCGTGATGTCGACGTCCATCGAGCCGGCCAGCGCGTAGGCGACCACGAGAGGCGGCGACGCGAGGTAGTTCATCTTCACGTCGGGGTTGATACGCCCCTCGAAGTTGCGGTTGCCGGAGAGCACCGAGACCACGGCCAGGTCGTTGGCGTTCACCGCCTCGCTCACCTCGGAGATGATCGGGCCCGAGTTGCCGATGCAGGTCGTGCAGCCGTAGCCGACGAGGTTGAACCCGAGCTTGTCGAGGTAAGGCGTCAGGCCGGCGCGCTCGTAGTAGTCCATGACCACCTTGGAGCCGGGCGCCAGCGTCGTCTTGACCCACGGCTTGCTCAGCAGGCCCTTCTCGACCGCGTTCTTCGCCAGCAGCGCCGCGCCGATCATCACCGTCGGGTTCGAGGTGTTGGTGCACGACGTGATGGCCGCGATGACCACGGAGCCGTGGTCGACCTCGGCGTCGGTGCCGTCGGCGAGGACCACCTTTGTCGGGCTGGACGGCCGATCCGCCCCGTCCCGGCCACGGGACGCCCCGTGCGGTGCCTTGCTGCCGTTCGTGCCGTGGAACGCCGGGGAGTCGCTGGCCGGGAACGACTCGTCGGACGACTCGTCCACGCCGCTGTGGTCGCTCTCGCCGCCCTGCGACGCGTAGTCCTGCAGAGCATCCCGGAAGCTCGCCTTCGCGTCCGACAACGCCACTCGGTCCTGCGGGCGCTTGGGGCCGGCCAGCGACGGCACGACGGTTGCGAGGTCGAGCTCGATGGTCTCGGAGAAGGCCGGCTCGCGGGCCGGGTCGTGCCAGAGACCCTGCTCCTTGGCGTAGGCCTCGACGAGCGCCACCTGATCCTCGTCACGACCGGTCATCTTCAGGTAGCGGACCGTCTCGTCGTCGATCGGGAAGATGGCGACGGTCGAGCCGTACTCAGGGCTCATGTTTCCGATCGTCGCCCGATTCGCCAACGGCACCGCCGCCACGCCCTCGCCGTAGAACTCCACGAACTTGCCGACCACGCCGTGCTGGCGCAGCATCTCGGTGATGGTGAGCACGAGGTCGGTCGCGGTGGCACCCTCGGGCAGCTCGCCGGTCAGCTTGAAGCCGACGACCTTCGGGATCAGCATCGACACGGGCTGACCGAGCATGGCCGCCTCGGCCTCGATGCCGCCGACCCCCCAGCCGAGGACGCCGAGACCGTTGACCATCGTGGTGTGCGAGTCGGTGCCGACCAGCGTGTCCGGGTAGGCCACCCCGTCGCGTGCGAACACCACGCGGGCGAGGTACTCGATGTTGACCTGGTGGACGATGCCGGTGCCGGGCGGGACGACCTTGAAGCCGTCGAAGGCGCCCTGTCCCCAGCGCAGGAACTGGTAGCGCTCGATGTTGCGTTCGTACTCCAGCTCGACGTTGCGCTGGAAGGAGTCCGGGGTGCCGAACAGATCGGCGACTACGGAGTGGTCGAT
>JBOGDY010000028.1:0-14656 GCA_050742955.1 Actinomycetes bacterium
GTCGACCGCATCAAGCCCCCAGACCGTTGGGCGTCACGGTGACGGTGAGGACCCCGCTGTTGTTCGCGAGGTTGTCGTCGGCCATCGAGAGGACCACCGGCCCCGTCTCCGGCTGCGTGTAGTCGAGGAGGTAGGTGTGCGTGCTGGGGTCGCACCGGCCGTCACCGGTCGCGGGGTGCCAGTCCAGGGTCCGGCCGTTGACCCGCAGGTCGCCGAGCAGCTGGCCGCGCGCGTCGACGAGCTGTTGTCGCGCGGAACGCCAGACCGGGTCGCCGGTGGTGGCGGTGCACTCGGCGTCCGCCCAGACCCCCGGCCCGAAGCCATAACCGCCGCTCACCCGAAGGCGAACCGACTGCCCCGCCGGGTAGACGCGGGCCGTGGTCGCCCCGGACGCGCTGGCCGTGTCCACCGAGACGGTCTCGGTCCCCGACACAGGTCGGACGCGGACCAACGAGACCTGGAGGGCGCCGCTGTTGTCACCCGGCGCCGGGTCGTCGATGCGGAGGTTGACCGGCCGCGTCTGCTGCGGCCGCAGCACGGTGCGGTAGGTGTGGGACTCCTGGTCGCAGCGTGTCCCACCCGTGTCGACGGCCGGGTCGAAGGTCGTGTCGTCCCGGTCGACGAGCATGTCGAGGTGGTCCGCCGTCGGCGAGCTGGTCAGCACCGAGCGGTTCCGTCGCCAGGTGGCGTCGCTCGTGGTGGCCGAGCACTCCGCGTCCGAGGTCACCCCGCCGCCGGCGCTGACCGTGCCGGTGACCGTGGCGACATAGGTGGCGCCGCCTTGCAGCGCGCCGGGGCTGGTGGCGCCGGTGCGGTTGCGTGCCGGCACCTGCCAGGTCAGCTCGTCACGCGGGGTGGAGCGGATGACCCGGATCGTCAGCGAGCCGGTGTTGTCGGAGAACGCCCCGGGCTCCCACAGCTTGAACGTCACCCGGCCGGAGCGGCTCGGCGTGTACATCCAGCGGTAGGTATGGCTGCGGGTGTCGCAGCGGTTGCCGGTGTCGGAGTCGGCCTCGGCGTAGAGGTCGGCGCCGTCGACGTAGAGGTCGAGGTGGTCGGACCAGGGTGCTGCCCTGTGGACAGAGCGGTCCCGGCGCCAGGTGGGGTCGGCCTTCGTGCGAGAGCACTCGGCATCGGCCCACGTGCCGGAGCCCGCTGTGTAGCGGTAGCTGCCGCTGATCTCCAGCAGGTAGGGCTGACCCCGGGTGAGCGCGCCCGTGGTCGCCTTGCCACCGGAGGCGTTTGCGGGGAGCCGCAGCGTCTCGTCCTCGAGGGCGGGGCCGGACGGCAGCGTCGACGCCGGCCGCGGCTCGGGACGCGGGTTGCTGGTCGAGCCCGCGGGTGGCGGTGCCGGCCGCGGCGAGGTGCCGGGCGGTGGCGCGGTCGTGCCTGCCGCCGGCCGGCCGGTCCAGAAGGAGGTCTCCTTGCGGGCGGCTCGCCGGCTCATGGAGATGTGCATGTGGTCGGTGTGGGGGTTGGCGCCGGTGTACCTGCGCCAGCCGGCCTCCGGTCTCGACGCGCTCCAGATCCTCTTGTTCCAGATCAGGTACATCACGCCCAGCCGGCGGGCCATCGCGTAGCGGTTGCCGTGCCGGTCCGTCTTGAGCAGCCAGTGGGTGGCGGCGGCGACCTTCTTGCGGTCGGCGGCCTTGCTGGCCCGCAGGCCGCCCCAGTCGAAGGCACGGCCTTCCTTGTGCTCGGAACGGCCGCCGACCCTGCAGGCCCGGACGATGCCGAGGCTGCGCGTTCCGGGGTAGGCCCGCAGCAGTCGTCGGGAGAGGTCGACGGTGCCGGGCTTGGCGGTCGGGGAGCAGTACTTCTGCGGCTGGTAGGAGGCGAGGCGCTCGATGGCCTTGGGGTAGGAGGCGCGGGCGGCTCGCATGGCGGCGCCGGCGGGGGCGGAAACGGCAAGAAGGGCGATGACGGCGAGCACAGCAGCGAGGTAGCGGCTGCCCGACCGATGATTTCTCTCGGGCACGGAATCTTCTCCGGAGGACTAGTCGGGGTCCGAGGGAGACGTCCCATGCCGGCCCCCTCTGGCGGTCTCAGGGCCTATCGGGGCCTGACCCGCGGGCCCCGAACCACGAAATGGCAAAGGACCGCGCGCCCCGCGAGGGTGTGACGGATGTCTCACCCGATCGGCCGACAACCGCCGGGTGTGCTTGCGCGTCCGACCCCGCCTACCTCGTACGACGGGTGGTTGCCGTCGCGACACGCCCGGGCGCCGTCCGGTTTGTCCGCGGCACCCCTCCCGACCTGCGGGGATCCGCCCGGTCGAGGGCCGACGGGAAACCGACCGAACGGATGAGGCCGAAGTGCTTGCACATGTGGTGGTCGCAGACCTACCGTTCCACTACATCTTGTGAATCACAGCCGTGTAGTTATCCACATGCAACCTCACAGGTTGCCCACATGTGGTGCACAGATCGATCCACAGGCCCGGGCGAACCGCGGCCGCAGGGGAGGGAGACCGCACCGATGCACTGCCCGTTCTGCCGTCACACCGACAGCAGGGTCGTCGACTCGCGCGCGACCGACGACGGCACGGCCATCCGTCGCCGGCGGCAGTGTCCCGAGTGCGGTCGCCGCTTCACCACGGTGGAGACCGCCAGCCTCAGCGTGACCAAGCGGTCCGGGGCCGCCGAGCCGTTCAGCCGGGACAAGGTCCTGGCCGGAGTGCGCAAGGCCTGCCAGGGCCGCCCGGTCACCGAGGACGACCTGGCCCTGCTCGCTCAGCGGGTCGAGGAGACGGTCCGCGTCTCGGGGGCGGCCGAGATCGAGGCCCACGAGGTGGGCATGGCCGTCCTGCCGCCGCTGCGCGAGCTCGACGAGGTGGCCTACCTGCGGTTCGCGTCGGTCTACCGGGCCTTCGACGACCTCGAGGCGTTCGAGGCCGAGATCGCGCTCCTGCGGGCCGAGCACCAGATGGACGGGTGCGCCGGGACGGGCGACCAGGCCCGGGCGGCCGGCGCCACGCCGTACGAGAGCCCCTAGATCACGCCGGGAAGCCCGCTCAGGCGGAGTTTCTGTCGGTGCAGACGTGTTGAATCAGTAGCAGTTTCGGGAGGAGCAGGGATGACGGAGACGTCACAGGACAAGCCGCAGGTCGTCCGGCCGGGCAAGGCCGGCAAGGGCCTCAAGGTGGAGCGCATCTACACCACCGCCGGGGTGCACCCCTACGACGAGGTGACCTGGGAGCGCCGCGACGTCGTCATGACCAACTGGCGCGACGGCTCGATCAACTTCGAGCAGCGCGGGGTCGAGTTCCCCGACTTCTGGTCGGTCAACGCGACCAACATCGTCACGACCAAGTACTTCCGCGGCGCGGTCGGGACCGAGGTCCGCGAGTGGAGCCTCAAGCAGCTGCTCGACCGCGTGGTCAAGACCTACCGAGCGGCCGGCGAGGAGCACGGCTACTTCGCCTCGCCCGCCGACGCCGAGATCTTCGAGCACGAGCTCACCTGGGCCCTCCTCCACCAGGTGTTCTCCTTCAACTCCCCGGTGTGGTTCAACGTCGGAACGTCCTCGCCCCAGCAGGTGTCGGCCTGCCAGCCCTACGACGCGCTGGTCTCCACTCCGGCCGGGATGGTGCCGATCGGCAAGCTGGTCGAGGACGACGCGGTCGGCACCAAGGTCTACGACGCGCACGGACTGACCCGCGTCATCGCCACCAAGGCGAACGGCGTCAAAGAGGTCCTGCGCCTGCACACCAAGGCCGGCTACGCGCTGGACGTCACAGCCGACCACCTGGTGTGGAAATCGACGGCAGAAGGAAGCGGTCGCTTCGTCGAGGCCGGCACCCTGCAGCCGGGCGACAAGCTCGAGTGGCACCGACGCGACTCCTTCGGTGAGGCAGAGTTCCGGCAGGTCGAGCAGGCCGAGGCAGCTCTCGCCGGGTGGATGCAGTCCGACGGCTTCGTCGGCCAGTACGCCAGTGGCACCAACAGGTCACTGACGATGGAGGCCATGACCGTCACCGACGCCGAGCTGGCTTGGGTGACCTCAGCCTTGGACACGGTCTTTCCCGAGGCGCACCGGCACGAGCGTCTCGTCGTAACCCAGAGCCAGGAGCTCGACTGCCGTCGCACGCGGCTCTATGGCACTCACCTAAAGCCGTTCATCGAACAGTGGGGCCTGATGGCCCGTGGCGTGGAAATGCAGGTGCCGTCGCATCTCTACACCGCACCACTGCCGGTCGTGTCGGCCTACCTTCGCAGTGTTTTCCAGGCCGAGGGCTTTGTGTCGGCTCGCACGAGTTCCACGGTGGTCGAGGTCGACATGATCTCGGAGAAGCTGATCCGCGGTATGCAGACGTTGCTGCTGCGCTTCGGCGTCTTCGCTCGCGTCGGCTTCAAGCGCGATGCGCGAAACGACCGGAAGGGCTGTTGGACACTTCGGATCCAGAACGAAGGTGACCGCGAGACGTTCCAAGCCGAGATCGGCTTCATCGACCCGGTGAAGGCCGCGAAGCTCGCCCGCAGTTTCGACAAGCCGGGGCGCGTCTCGCAGCCGGTCAAGCGCCTCGAGATCGCTCGTGTCGAGGTGCTCGGCCCGATGGAGGTCTACGACATCCAGACCGAGTCCGGCGAGTACCTCTCTGGCAACCTGCGGGTGCACAACTGTTTCATCCTCGCGGTCGACGACACGATGGACTCGATCCTGAACTGGTACCGCGAGGAGGGCCTGATCTTCAAGGGCGGCTCCGGCGCGGGGCTGAACCTGTCCCGGATCCGGTCGTCCAAGGAGCTGCTGTCCTCCGGCGGCACGGCGTCCGGGCCGGTGTCGTTCATGCGCGGCGCCGACGCGTCGGCAGGGACGATCAAGTCCGGTGGCGCGACGCGCCGGGCGGCCAAGATGGTCGTGCTCGACGTGGACCACCCCGACATCGAGGAGTTCGTCGAGACCAAGGCGCGCGAGGAAGACAAGATCCGCGCCCTGCGAGACGCCGGCTTCGACATGGACCTCGGCGGCAAGGACATCACGTCCGTGCAGTACCAGAACGCGAACAACTCGGTGCGCGTCTCGGACGAGTTCATGCGCGCGGTCGAGCAGGGCACCGAGTTCGGCCTGCGGGCGCGTGCCACCGGCGAGGTCATCGAGACCATCGACGCCCGCGAGCTGTGGAAGAAGATCGCCGTTGCGGCGTGGGAGTGCGCCGACCCCGGCATCCAGTACGACGACACCATCAACGACTGGCACACCAACCCCGAGACCGGCCGCATCACCGCAAGCAATCCTTGCTTTCCGGCAGACCAGAGGGTGGTCACGGACAAGGGCCTGATCCCGATCGGCGCGCTCGTCTCACGTGCCGCCACGGGTGAGGCGTTCGATGTCTACACCAACGACGTCACGTCCAACGACGAGGCGGTTTCTCGGGTCGTCGCGACGAGTCCCGTCCGCTACATGGTCACGGGGACGAACGAGGTCGTCGAGTTGCGTTTCTCCGATGGCTCTCGTCTGCGTTGCACGCCCGGTCACCGACTGTGGACTCGTAATCGCGGCTGGGTTCACGCCGAGCGGCTCGAGTCCACTGACGAGGTTGTGCGTTCCTTCGAGTACGCCGGTAGGTCCATGGCCTCACCGGCGCTGCCTGCTGCGGCGCAGGACATCGCGCATCAGGCGACGAAGCTCGCCCTACCGACTAAGTGGGACGCGGAGCTCGGTCACTACCTCGGCTGGTTGACCGGCGACGGTTGTCTCACGGCCGCCGTGGCGACGACCGTCTACGGCAGTGAGCAGGACCAACGTGAGGTGCTCCCGCGCCACTCGACGGCCCTCGCCGAGTGGACTGGCTTCGAAGCCAAGACGAGCATTCAAGCGAACGGCACACTGCAGCTGCGTTCGGCGAAGCGTGACGTGGTCGCCTTCCTCCAGGCACTCGGCGTGACGAGCGAGAGGGCGGCTGGCAAGCGTTTGCCGGAGTCGCTCTACGAGGCACCGGAGGAGGTGCTCGTGTCCTTCCTCCAGGGCCTGTTCGACGCTGACGGTTGCGTGGTCAACCAGCTCGACAAGGGCAACCGCTACGTAGGCCTGGGCAGCCGGTCCGAGGAGCTGCTCCTCGGCGTGCAGGAGGTTCTGGCGTCACTAGGCATCGCCAGCCGCATCTACCAGACAGGCACAAAGGCAGCCTCGTTCCGACACGTCCGAAAGGATGGCAGCGAGGTCGTCTACGGTTCCGATGGGCCGTCGTTCGACCTGCGCATCACAGGGCGGTCCCTGCGCGAGTTCGCCGCGCAGATCGGTTTCACCATCACGGCTAAGCAGGACAAGCTCACTGCCGTTGTGGACGACCACGACTTCTACATCACCGATGAGACCGTGCGACTGGTGTCTCGGGTGTCGCAGGGCTTCGAGACGACGTACAACCTGACCGAGCCCCGTAACCACTCCTACATCGTCGGTGGCGTTGTGGTTGCGAACTGCTCGGAATACATGTCGCTGGACAACTCGTCGTGCAACCTGGCGTCGCTGAACCTGATGAAGTTCCTCAAGGACGACGACTCGTTCGACGCCATGGCGTTCACCAAGGTCGTCGAGCTGGTCATCACCGCGATGGACATCTCGATCTGCTTCGCCGACTTCCCGACCGAGGCGATCGGTGACACGACCCGGAAGTACCGCCAGCTCGGCATCGGCTACGCCAACCTCGGCGCGCTGCTCATGGCGACGGGTCACGGGTACGACAGCGAGGGTGGCCGGGCGCTGGCCGCGGCAATCACGTCACTGATGACGGGGACGTCGTACAAGCGCTCGGCCGAGCTTGCCGGCGTGGTCGGGCCCTACGAGGGTTACGCGCGCAACGCGGACGCCCACAAGCGCGTGATGCGCAAGCACGCTGCGGCCAACGACGCGATCCGTTCGGTCGACTCGATGGGCAAGGACACCCAGCGCGAGGCCACCAAGGCATGGGACGCGTGCCTCAAGTACGGCGAGAAGGCCGGTTGGCGCAACGCGCAGGCCAGTGTGCTCGCTCCGACCGGCACTATCGGCTTCATGATGGACTGCGACACCACCGGTGTTGAGCCGGACTTCTCGCTGGTGAAGTTCAAGAAGCTCGTCGGCGGCGGGTCGATGCAGATCGTGAACCTCACGATCCCGCGGGCACTGCGCCGGATGGGCTATGCCGAGGAGACCGTCGAGGCGATCGTCGAGTACATCGCCGAGCACGGTCACGTCATCGACGCGCCCGGTCTCCGGCCGGAGCACTACGAGGTGTTCGACTGCGCCGTCGGTGAGCGGGCCATCGCCCCGATGGGACACGTGCGGATGCTCGCTGCGGTGCAGCCGTTCCTCTCGGGATCGGTGAGCAAGACGATCAACATGCCGGCCTCGGCGACCGTCGAGGAGATCGAGGACGTCCACTTCCAGGGCTGGAAGCTCGGTCTCAAGGCGCTGGCCGTCTACCGCGACAACTCGAAGGTCGGCCAACCGCTGTCGGACGGCAAGGACAAGAGCGACTCGTCCGAGAAGGCCGTCGAGACCGTCGTCGAGTACCGCCCGACCCGCAAGCGGCTGCCGAAGAAGCGCCCGGCCCAGATGACGTCGTTCTCCGTCGGCGGTGCCGAGGGCTACATGACCGCGTCGTCCTACCCCGACGATGGCCTCGGCGAGATCTTCCTGAAGATGTCGAAGCAGGGCTCGACCCTGGCCGGCGTCATGGACGCGTTCTCGATCGCGATCTCGATCGGCCTGCAGTACGGCGTGCCGCTGGAGACGTTCGTCTCCAAGTTCGTCAACATGCGGTTCGAGCCGGCCGGTCTCACCGACGACCCGGACGTCCGGATGGCGCAGTCGATGATGGACTACATCTTCCGCCGGCTGGCGTTGGACTACCTCGACTTCGACACCCGCGCGGCCTACGGCATCTACTCCGCCGAGGAGCGGGCCCGCCAGCTCGAGACCGGCTCCTACCAGGCCGACGAGTCCGACGAGGACGTCGAGGAGGAGCTCGAAACGCTGGCCCAGACGGCACCAGTCACCGAGCGGCCGGTCGCCTCGGTAAAGGTGGACGAGCCGGTCGAGAAGGCCGTGGTCAAGGAGGCGCCTGCCCAGGTGCAGTCCTCGGCCGAGCTGCTCGAGGCCATCACCGGTCAGGCATCGGACGCGCCGCTGTGCATGAGTTGCGGCACGAAGATGCGGCCGGCCGGTTCCTGCTACGTCTGCGAGGGCTGCGGCAGCACCAGCGGCTGCAGTTGATGTAGAGGGGCACGAGATGTCCGCGCTCAAGCGGTCAGCAATGTCCCGGACGCGGTCAGGAATGCCTCGGAATCGGTCAACGGGACATTGGTGGCGATGCTGAGTCGCGGCAGGCGTTGTTGCCGCGGCAGGTAGGACGTTCGGTGGCCCGGTGACCCGTCAAGTATGGCGGGTCACCGGACCACGAGGATGCCGCCGGAGGATCTGGTCGCAGGTGCGAGGGCTCGTCCCAGAACTGGCTACTACTCGACATCGTCGATGTCGGGCTGGCCGCCGCCCCTGAGTCGCCCGGTGAGCGGCATAGAGCGGGCGTTCAGCCTGGCCAGGTCCCACCCGGACCGGCGTTGCTGCAGTCGGCGTCAATCGCGGCGGTATGACGCAGCTCTGACGGCGTGCGGAGACCAGTGGATGTGGTCAGAACCGATGGCCATAGGTATGAGGTGTGGTGCCCGGCCTGCGCACCGTAGAGGGTGCCGTTGCGGAACCTGGAATCGGACGGGTGTTACGGGACGCCCGAGCACCGACAGGATTCTTGACTGCGGCGGCCTCGTTCGGGGTTCCGCCTACGGGATCGATGTCCCCCTGGTCCCGGAGTACCGTGGGAACTTGGCACTGCACTGTGAGTCGGCTGATGGGACGGTGCGTGGTGGCCGGCCTCGAGGTCTCGGGCGCCGAGTTCGGGACGTCAGGTGGATCCGGTGTCATCGCATGAGCGCGCCGGGACCTTGCAGTGTGCCGAGCCAGGCGCTGGTGACCAGTACCAGTGCGACCGTGCCGAGCACCACCACGACGAGCACGGCGTCGGCCGCGGTGACCGGGACCGGTCGCCATGTGCTGCGCGGCCGCAAGCCGAGTCCTCGTGACTCCAGCGCCTGCGCCATCCGCTCTCCCCTGCGGATCGAGACCACCAGCAACGTGAACACCACTGCGGCGAGGTGCCGCGGTCCCCGAGGCACTCTGGTCGCATCGACTTCGTCCTGCCGCACCGAGTGCGCGTGGCGGATGCTGCGCCATTCCCGGGGCATCTCCTGCAGCATCCGGTAGCCGGCCAGGATCGCGTAGGTGACCCGCGGGCCCAGGCGTAGGTTCTGGTGCAGGCTGGTCATCAGCGCGACCCCGTCGGTGGAGAGCATGAAACCGATCGCCAGCACCCCGATCAGCAGGGTGCGGGCCGCGAGGGCCGCACCCACGCTGAGCCCCTCCTCGGTGATTCGCACCGGGCCGGCGTCCCACAGCTCTGCGCCCGGCCGGGACAGCGCGTTGACGACGAGCAGGCCGACGGCGAACGCCACGAACGGCGCATGCGCCAGCACCAGCGTCCGCGCCGGCGCCCGCGTCGACCCCGCGACTCCGACCAGCGCGAGCAGGTACAGGACGGCCGGTGTGGCGGGGTCCAGCACGAACACCGCCACCATCGAGACCGCCGTCACCAGGGCGAGCTTCACCGATGGGTTACGGCGGGCGAGCGGCGAGTCGGTGATCGGCGCAGCGGTCGGGGTGCTCATCGGGCCGCTGCGGACGGTTGGCGGACCGCGTCGTCGAGCCGACGCAGCACCGGACCGACGGCCGACCGTGAGACGTGTGCCAGCAGCCAGGCGACCACCGGTGGCAGGGCCAGCCCGGCGCGGCGTAGCACGGCGTCGTCGTTCAGCACGGCGGCCGTCGGGCCGTCGGCCAGCACGCTGCCGTGCCCGAGGACGACGACCCGGTCGGCGAGTCCGGCGACGGTGCGCAGGTCGTGGCTGGCCAAGACGACGGCACCCCCGGCCGAGGCGACCGCGCGGAGGGTGTCGGCGGTGGCGACGGTGTCCCGGCGGTCCAGTCCCAGTGTGGGTTCGTCGGCCAGCAGCACCGGCCGGTCGTGCGCAAGCATGGCGGCCAGGCTCAGCCGCCGCTTCTCCCCGCCCGAGAGCCGGAACGGGTTCTGCTCGGCCAGGTGCTCGAGCCGGTGCCGTGCCAGTTGCTGCCGTGCCACGTCCGCGGCCAGGTCGGCAGGCAGCCCGTGCCCGATCTCCTGTCGCACGGTAGTGGCGACGAACTGGTGATCGGCGTTCTGGAAGACCAGGCCCGGACGGCGCCCGTCGACCCGGCCGGCGAGCGGCTCGAGCAGTCCGGTGAGAGCGAGCAGCAGCGTGGACTTGCCGACGCCGTTCCCCCCGAGAACCGCGACCACCTCCCCGGGCCACACCGCCAGGTCGACGCCGCTGAGCAACGGCGCGGCCGCAGAATCCTTCCCGCCCCGGCGGCGGCGCGAACCTCGGGGGAGACCCGGGTGGCCCACCGCGAGGCCGACGGTGCGCAACAGGGGTTCCTCGGCCGTCGCCGCGCCGATGTCGTCCGCCGGCTCCGGAGCGTCGGCGGCTAGGTCACGGAGGAATGCGCCGTTCGCGGGGGCGAGCAAGCCACCCTCGGTGCCGGTGAGGGCGAGCAACTCGGCGTCCAGTGGCAGCCAGCAGCCGGCGACCAGCAGTTCCCGGGCGTGCTCACGCAGGACGACCGTGGTCGGCCCCGCGGCCAGCACCGAGCCGGTCTCGTCCAGTGCCAACGCCCGCGCCGGCAGGCCGGCGGAGCCGTCGTGGCCGGCCCACTCGTCGAGGCGGTGCTCGACCAGCACGACCGCGGGTCGGTACCGCTCGATCGCCCGGGACACCGCATCCCGGACCGACGCGAGGCCCTCCGGGTCGAGCATCGACGTCGGTTCGTCCAGAAGCAGTACCTCGGGATCGGCGACGAGCGCAGCGGCCAGCGCCACCCGTTGCCCCTCGCCGCCGGCGAGCGACGCCGTGTTCCGCGGTCGCAGAGCCCCGGCCCCCACGGCGTCCAGTGCGGCGTCGAGGCGAGGACCGATCGTCACTGGGTCGGCGGCGCGGTTCTCCAGGGGCAGGGCGAGCTCCTGCTCCACCACCGGTAGGCACACGCCCGCGGCCGGGTCCTGGGCCAGCACCCCGAGGTACCGCGACCGCTCGACCACGGAGGTCTCCTGGGTCTCGGCGCCGGCCACGGTCACCTGTCCGGTGACCCTGGCGTTCACCGTGTGTGGCACCACCCCGGTGACCGCCTGGAGCAGCGTGGACTTGCCGGAGCCGGAGGCACCCAGCACGACCAGCTGCTCGCCGTGCCCGAGCCGGAGCGACACCCCGCGCAGCGCCGGCTCGCCACGGCCGGGAAACCGCACCGAGACCTCGTCCAGCGCCACCAGGGCGCCGGCGTCCCCGGTCATCCGGGCCACCAGCGGCGTCTGCTCGCTCACGCCGGCGTGCGGTCCCGTCCGATCGCGAAGTTGTCGACCACCCCGGTGCGTGCCAAGGCGCCGACGATAACCTTGGCGAGCAGGCCACCGAGGACGACGCCCGACAGGCACTGCACCACCAACCGGAGGACGAAGATGTCCTGGCCGTACCAGCCGAAGCGGAAGGCGGAGAAGAAGAACACCAGCCCCGCCCCGAACAACCCGGACACGGCGTACACCCCCCAGCCGTAGCGGTGATAGCGAGTGAGCGCGAACGGCAGCTCGCTGCCCGCACCCTGCAGGGCGGCCGAGACAACGAGCAGCGGCCCGACCGGCGAGCCGAGGAAGACCACCTCCACCACCGACGCGATGACCTCCGCGGCCACGCCCACGAACGGACGGCGGATGATCGCGATCGCGATCGGCGCCACCAACAGCCACCCGCCCAACAGCACGTGCTGGGAAAAGTCGCCGGCCGGACCCATCAGGATGCTCAGCCCGTTCCAGGCCTGGACCAGCGCCCAGTAGGCGAAACCGAACACCACGCCCAACACCACCATCAAGACGAGATCCTTCATCTCCCAGCGTGGGCGGGGCGAGGATTGCCCCGTGCGCGTGCCGCTGCTGCGGTCTTCGGCGTCCATCGCGCGCCTCCTCACTTTGCCGAGCTCGGGGAGCCGACCGAGACGGTCAGGTGCGTGACCACGTGCGGCACGCGGGCACCGACCTCGCCCCAAGCGTCCACGGCGGTAGCCACGACCTCGGCGAGGTCGCCCTCGAGCCGCGTCGCGTAGTGCGCAGGACTGGCGGCCCCGCGACGCTGCGCGGCCACGATCGCGGCCTCGATGTGGCCCATGTGGTCGCCGTCCTCGGCTCCGCCGTCGAGCAGCGGGTAGAGCGACCACTGCGCCACCGCCCGGACACCGGTGGCCTCCAGCCGCACCGGAGCGGGGGTCGGCAGGCCGGTGACCGCGAGGTCACACGACACCTCCCCCGGACAACCCCGCGACAACAGCACATGCGCCACCACGTGGCCACCGCCGGAGCCCCGCGACGCGGCCGCCACGACCGCCGTCAGGTACGCCGCCAGTGCCTGCTCGGCCGGCTCGGAGCGAGCACCCACGTAGGTACTCACCTCGTCGGTCTCGGCGACCAGGCCATCGGTGAGGCCAGCGCCCTCCACCTCGGACAAAGCGCCAAGGATCACCTCGACAAAGTCGTCACAGTGAGGATGGATGCTGAAACGCATCCCGATGCCGAGCTGCTCCGGCGTCGCGCCGGCCCCGGCCTTCTCGTCGAACCTTGTGCTCATCACGGTCCCTCGCTCGGGCCCGCGGGTACATCGAGAACCACCGACGACGGACGTCGGGTGGTGCCCTGCTCCCTCCGCCGGTACGAACCGGATCAGGTCACGGGTCTGCGGACTTTCCGCACTCTCAGCGCTGCTGGGCGCTCCCCGGGGGTCAACTCGAACGTAGCACGAGACGCGCCGAACCCTGTGACGTACCGTTGGTAGCGTCGCGGGCAGGAGGCGAGTTGTGAGTTCGGACGAGGATCTCGACGACGGACCTGCGGCAGGCGCAGCTCGGGCCGGGGCTGCCGAGCGCCCGCGCCCGGATGCTCGTCCTCGTCCACACCCACGCATGCGCAGCCCGCACCCCCCGCCCCCGTCCCAGCCGCCAGAAAGTCGATCGACTCCCTTCGCCCGCGTCACTCGCGGGCGGCATCCGGGTCGCGTGCGCTCGACTCCTCCGGCTCGCCAGCCAGCAGCCCGCGCGCGGGCCAGGTCGCCTCGGCGTCGCTCATCGTCTTCGAGAACACCACCTTGGGGATGTCGTTCATCGGTGCGGTATACGAGTCGTCGGACTGCGGCCAGTACGACGACATCTCCTGGTAAGTGACGCGACCCATCAGGTGGGCCCCAGCCATGCTGACCCGGTCCAGCTTCCACTGCTTCAGCTCGGCGCCCTCGGGGATCGCAACCCCAGGGTGCTCACGGTCGCTGCCGACGAATCCGTCCAGCGACATCGACATGTACAAGATGACGTCTCGCACATCTACCTCTCACTGCTCGTGTTGCTCTCGAGTTGCGCTTGCTGGGATCGGCCGACATGACTGACCGTGCCAGGGCGGCCACGCTCGTCTCCTCGTGCCAAGCGAGTTCACTGCAGGATTAGACCCGGACTGGCCCGCGAACTCATCGGTGAGACCGGGGCCTCGCGGTCGGGTGCCCTACCTGACTCCCTCGTCGTATGGGGATCCGCTCACGGACGTCTCGACCGGGACGGTGGCGGCGGTATGACGCGACATCTGGCCAGCAGTCTGCCGCCGACGTCGACTCGGTCTGACTTGCCTCGCAATATGACGATTGGCGGAGAGGCCTCGATTCCCGGCCCTCGAATCACAATGACCCAGACGCTCTGGCTAGCGTGGGCCAAAATCGCCGAGTCTCACGCGGCGAGCGCCAGGCGGGCGCGAGAGAGTTCAGCCGAGGATCGCTACTTCGTTGAGTTTTGCGATGGCGTAGTGACGATCACGGCAGTCGCCATGTCGTGTGAAGCCCTTCAACGCCGACTCTGTGACGTTGCACCGGTCGCCGCACCAACCCCTCTCAAAGGGCGCAAGAAGGCTCGTGCCATCGACTTCCTGAAGGAAGCGCTTCACAGTGCACTCGACCTTGCGGCGGCTGACGTCGACGCACTCGTCTCTGCGCTGGAGCCCTACTACGAGAAGCGCAACGCGGTCGCTCACTTCAAGGAAGTGGCGAGAACGCCCAAGCCGCACCCGGCCGGCGGGCACACATCGGTGGAGACCGTCGAATTTCGAGTGGAGGAGGCAGAGAACGCGGTCTCGGCCATGCACGCTTTGTATGCAGCCCTGCGCGATCATCCGTCGGCGGCATTCCTGGATTGGTCGACGGCTAACGCGCACGCGTTTCCAGCGGGCGTCTGACAACCCAGTCGCTTGCCTGAGTCCCTGGCCAACACGGGCCTTCTCGCGGCGAAGTCACGCACTCGTCGCGGCGTGACAGTGCGCTTTGGGCTCCGATCCGAGCTCCACGAATCCTACCCAGCCCCGGCAGGCCGATAGGTAGCTCTGCCGATGCGCGCCGGCCATCCGGGGGACGACGCTGACGAGCAGGCATGGAAACGTCAGCGAAGGGAGCGGGACCATGAGCCTCACGGATGCGGTCATCGGAACGGAGGGGTCAGGGTTCGTCCCCGTCAACGG
>JBOGDY010000029.1:0-14534 GCA_050742955.1 Actinomycetes bacterium
GCCGGGCAGGGCACCCGCTTCGACCGCGCCGCGTTCACCGGCCCGGCGCGGCACCCATGCCAGCCGCGCCCCGGTCGCCTCCGCGAGCCGTGCGGCCGCCGTCAGCGCCCCGGGGACCTCGGCCAGGCGCTCCCCGACGAGGATCACCGCACCGTCCCCCAGCGACGCGGCGGCATCGGCGACCCGCTCGTCGCGGTCCGCGAGCGCAGCAAGCAGCTCCGGCTCGGTGCCGGGCGCGGCCGGCAGCAGTCGGCCGGAGAGCTTGACCAGCCCGCGGCTGGCAAACGGTGCGAGCGCGTGAACCACGAGGCCGTGCCGCCGGACCGCCTTGCGCAGCCGGAGGAAGACGATGGGCGACTCCTCCTCCGGCTCGAGACCGACGAGGAGGACGGCCGTCGCGGTCTCGAGGTCGGCATAGGTCACCGGGAGCCCTGCGTGGTCCCGCCGGGCGACGTGAGCGGCCAGGAACGACTCCTCCTCGGCCGAGTGCGGGCGGGCCCGGAAGTCGATGTCGTTGGTGTCCAACGCGACCCGGGCGAACTTGGCGTAGGCGTAGGCGTCCTCGATGGTGACCCGGCCGCCGACCAGGACACCGGCGGCGCCCCTGGCGGCGGCGAGCCGGTCGGCGGCGGTCGAGAGCGCCTCCGCCCATGATGTCGGCACCAGGTCGCCGTCGGCGTCGCGCACCATCGGCGTCGTCAGCCGATCCTGGGCGGTGGCGTACTGGAAGGCCCAGCGGCCCTTGTCGCAGCTCCACTCCTCGTTCACCTGCGGCTCGTCGCCGGCCAGTCGACGCAGCACCTTGCCGCGCCGGTGGTCGGTGCGGATGGCGCAGCCGGACGCGCAGTGCTCGCAGACGCTCGGCGTGGACACCAGGTCGAACGGCCGGGACCGGAAGCGGTAGGCCGCACCGGTGAGCGCTCCGACCGGGCAGATCTGCACGGTGTTGCCGGAGAAGTAGGACTCGAAGGGCTCCGCCTCGTAGATGCCCACCTGCTGGAGGGCACCGCGCTCGAGCATCTCGATGAACGGGTCGCCGGCGACCTCGGTCGAGAAGCGCGTGCAGCGGGCGCACAGCACGCAGCGCTCGCGGTCGAGCAGCACCTGCGAGGAGATGTTGATCGGCTTGGGAAAGGTGCGCTTGACGTCCTCGAAGCGCGACTCGGCCCGCCCGTTGCTCATGGCCTGGTTCTGCAGCGGGCACTCGCCGCCCTTGTCGCAGACCGGGCAGTCGAGCGGGTGGTTGATGAGCAGCAGCTCCATCACGCCCTGCTGCGCCTTGTCGGCCATCGGTGACGTGAGCTGGGTCCTGACCACCATGCCCTCGGCGACGTGGGTGGTGCACGACGCGGCCGGCTTCGGAGGCCCCGGCGACACCTCGACCAGACACTGCCGGCAGGCACCGACCGGGTCGAGCAGCGGGTGGTCGCAGAACCGTGGGATCTGGATGCCCAGCAGCTCGGCGGCGCGGATGATCAGGGTGCCCTTGGGCACGCTGACCTCGAAGCCGTCGATCGTGACGGTCACCAGGTCGTCACGGACGGCGGGAGGGCTGCCGCCGGCGGAGTTCGCGGTAACGGTCATCAGGCGCGGGCTCCGGCGACGGAGGACGGTCGGTCGAAGACGGTGGATGCGGCCGGGTCGAACGGGCAGCCGCCACCGGTCAGGTGCTCGACGTACTCCTCGCGGAAGTACTGGATCGAGGACGTGATCGGGCTGGTGGCGCCGTCACCGAGCGCGCAGAACGCGCGGCCGAGGATGTTGTCGCAGATGTCGAGGAGCTTCTCGAGGTCCTCCTCGGTGCCCTCGCCCTGTTCGAGCCGGCGCAGGATCTGCACGAGCCAGAAGGTGCCCTCCCGGCACGGGGTGCACTTCCCGCAGGACTCGTGCGCGTAGAACTCGGTCCAGCGGAGCACGGCCCGAACGACGCAGGTGGTCTCGTCGAAGATCTGCAGCGCCTTGGTGCCCAGCATGGAGCCGACGGAGGTCATCCCCTCGTAGGACAGCGGGACGTCGAGGTGCTCGTCGGTCAGCAGCGGCGTCGACGACCCTCCCGGCGTCCAGAACTTCAGCTCGTGGCCCTCGCGCACCCCGCCGGCCAGGTCCAGCAGCTCGCGCAGTGTGATGCCCATCGGTGCCTCGTACTGCCCTGGCTTGGTCACGTGCCCGGACAGGGAGTAGAGGGTAGGGCCCTTGGACCGCGTGCGGGGGTCGTCGCTGCTGGTGCCGATGTCGGTGAACCAGTCCGCGCCGTTGCGCAGGATCATCGGGACGCTGGCGATCGACTCGACGTTGTTGATGACCGTGGGCGACGCGTAGAGCCCGGCGACGGCAGGGAACGGCGGCCGCAGCCGTGGCTGGCCACGACGGCCCTCGAGCGAGTCGAGCAGGGCCGTCTCCTCACCGCAGATGTAGGCGCCGGCGCCGGCATGGACCGTCACCTCGAGGTCGTAGCCGGAGCCGAGGATGTCGGTGCCGAGGTAGCCCGCCGCGTAGGCCTCGCGGACGGCGTTCTGCACCCGGCGCAGGACGTGGACGACCTCGCCCCGAACGTAGATGAAGGCCTGCGCCGCCCGGATCGCGTAGGACGTGATCGCCACGCCCTCCACGAGCTCGTGCGGGTTGGCCATCATCAGCGGGATGTCCTTGCAGGTGCCCGGCTCGGACTCGTCGGCGTTGACGACGAGGTAGACAGGCTTGCCGCTGTCCTTGGGGATGAACCCCCACTTCATGCCGGTCCCGAAACCGGCCCCGCCACGCCCGCGCAGCTCGGAGTCCTTGACCAGCTGGGTGATCTCGTCGGGATCCTTGTCCAGCGCGGTGCGCAGGGCGGTGTAGCCGTCGTGCCGCTCGTAGACGGCGAGCGTCCACGACTCGTCCTGGTCCCAGAGGCGGCTGAGCACCGGGGTGAGCGTCGTCACGTCCGCCCGCCCCCGTCCGTGACCGCCCGGGCCTTGGCCGGCCGGCCGGCGTTGTCGTCGGGGCGCCGGCGCTTGCCGGCGGAGGCCTGCTCCCGGGCGATCTCCAGCCCGGCCAGCGTGGCCGGACCGGCGGCAGGCCCCTCGCCTGCCCGACCGTCGTCGAAGCCGGCGAGCACCCGCGAGACGTCCTTGAACGAGCAGAGCGTCGCGCCGCGGGTCGGCGCCACCCTTCGCCCGGCCCGCAGGTCGTCGACGAGCCGCGTCGCGGACTCGGGGGTCTGGTTGTCGAAGAACTCCCAGTTGACCATCATCACCGGGGCGTAGTCGCAGGCCGCGTTGCACTCGATGTGCTCGAGGGTGACCCTGCCGTCCTCGGTCGTCTCGTCGTGTCCCACGCCAAGGTGCTTCTTGAGGGTCGCGAAGATCTCGTCGCCGCCCATGATCGCGCACAGCGTGTTCGTGCAGACGCCCACCGCGTAGTCACCGTTGGGGCGGCGCTTGTACATCGTGTAGAAGGTCGCGACTGCTGCCACCTCGGCGGCCGAGACGTCGAGCAGCCGGGCGCACAGCTCGATGCCGTTCGGGCTGACGAAGCCCTCCTCGGACTGCACCAGGTGGAGCATGGGCAGCATGGCGGACCGGCGCTTGGGGTAGCGGGAGATGATCTCCCGGGCATCGGCCTCGAGCCGCTCCCGCACGTTGACGTCGTAGGTCAACGGTCCACCCCTCCCATGACGGGGTCGATGGACGCGATGGCCGCGATCACGTCGGCGACCATGCTGCCCTCGGACATCGCGGGTGCTGACTGCAGGTTGTTGAACGACGGGTCGCGGAAGTGCACGCGGTAGGGACGGGTGCCGCCGTCACTGACCAGGTGGACGCCCAGCTCACCGCGGGGTGACTCGATGGCGGTGTAGACCTGGCCGGCTGGGACCCGGAACCCCTCGGTCACCAGCTTGAAGTGGTGGATCAGGGCCTCCATCGACTGACCCATGATGGTGCGGATGTGGTCGAGGGAGTTCCCCAGCCCGTCGCCGCCGAGCGCGAGCTGCGCCGGCCAGGCGATCTTCTTGTCCGCCACCATGACCGGGCCCGGCTGCAGCCGGTCCAGACACTGCTCCACGATCCGCAGCGACTCCTTCATCTCCGCGATGCGGATCAGGAAGCGGCCGTAGGCGTCGCAGGTGGTCTCCGTCGGTACGTCGAAGTCGTAGGTCTCGTAGCCGGCGTAGGGCTGGGACTTCCGCAGGTCGTGCGGCAGGCCGGTGGCCCGCAGAACCGGGCCGGTGATGCCCAGGGCCATGCAGCCGGTGAGGTCGAGGTAGCCGACGCCCACCGTCCGCCCCATCCAGATCTTGTTGCCGATCAACAGCCTCTCGATGTCCGAGAGCCGCTCGGGCATCAGCCTGAGCAGAGCGCGCACCCGATCGACGGCGCCGGGAGGGAGGTCCTGGGCCAGTCCGCCAGGCCGGATGTAGGCGTGGTTCATCCGCAGCCCGGTGATCATCTCGAACACGTCGAGGACCAGCTCGCGCTCGCGGAAGCCGAACGTCATCGCGGTCAGCGCCCCGAGCTCCATCCCACCGGTGGCCAGGGCCACCAGGTGGGAGGAGATGCGGTTCAGCTCCATGAGCATCACCCTGATCACGGTGGCGCGCTCGGGGATCTCGTCCTCGATGCCGAGCAGCCGCTCGACCCCGCGGACGTAGGCGTACTCGTTGTGCAGCGGGGCGAGATAGTCCATCCGCGTGACGAACGTGACGCCCTGGGTCCAGGTGCGGTACTCGCAGTTCTTCTCGATGCCGGTGTGCAGGTAGCCGATGCCCAGCCGGCACTCGGTGACCGTCTCGCCCTCGAGCTCGAGGATGAGCCGGAGCACACCGTGGGTGGACGGGTGCTGCGGTCCCATGTTGACGACGATCCGCTCATCGGCCGACTCGCCGAGCCCGGCGGCCAGCGAGTCCCAGTCCTGGCCGGTGACGGTGTAGACGGTGCCCTCGGTCGTCTCGCGTGTCCCGGAGTAGGGGTCCTCCGTCGTGGAGCGGGTGTGCTCGCCCATCAGCTGTAGGACCTCCGCTCGTCCGGCGGCGGGATCTGTGCGCCCTTGTACTCCACCGGTATGCCGCCCAGCGGGTAGTCCTTGCGCTGCGGGTGCCCGGGCCAGTCGTCCGGCATCTGGATGCGGGTGAGGCCTGGGTGGCCGTCGAAGACGATGCCGAAGAAGTCCCACGTCTCCCGCTCGTGCCAGTCGTTGCTCGGGTAGACGGACACGACCGAGGGGATGTGCCTGTCGTCGTCGGGGCAGGAGACCTCGACCCGGACACGCCGGTTGTGGGTGACCGAGAGCAGCGGGTAGACGGCGTGCAGCTCGCGGCCCGTCTCGTGCGGGTAGTGCACCCCGGAGACTCCCATGCACATCTCGAAGCGCAGCGCCGGGTCGTCGCGCAGCGCCGTCATCGCCTCAACCAGGTGGTCACGCTGGACATGGAAGGTGACCTCGTCCCGGTCGACGACGACCATCTCGATCGCCTCGCCGGACTGCGGGAGCAGCCGCTCCAGCTGGTCGGCCACCTCGTCGAACCAGCCTCCGTAGGGGCGCGGTGACGCGCCGGGCAGCTGGACCCGTCGGACCAGCCCGCCGTAGCCGGACGTGTCACCGGTGCCCGGCGCGCCGAACATGCCCTGGCGGACGTCCACGGTCTCGGCCCGCTCCTCGGCAACGGGCCGGCGGTTCTCGGGCAGGTGCCGGTCGAGCTCGCTCATCGGAGCAGGCCCTTCATCTGGGCGGCCGGCTTCGCGGTCAGCGCGACGGCCTCCGCCTCGCGCTCCGCACGGTCACGGTTGACGCCGAGCGGCGCGCTGGCGATCTGGGCATGCAGCTTGAGGATCGCGTCCATCAGCATCTCGGGCCGCGGCGGGCAGCCCGGGAGATAGATGTCGACCGGGACGACGTGGTCGACGCCCTGCACGATGGCGTAGTTGTTGAACATGCCGCCGCTGGACGCGCACACCCCCATCGACAGCACCCACTTGGGGTTGGGCATCTGGTCGTAGATCTGCCGCAGCACCGGCGCCATCTTCTGGCTCACCCGGCCGGCCACGATCATCAGGTCGGCCTGCCGCGGTGACGCCCGGAACACCTCCATGCCGAAGCGGGCCAGGTCGTAGCGCGGCGCGCCCGCGGCCATCATCTCGATGGCGCAGCAGGCCAGACCGAACGTCGCCGGCCACAGCGAGCCCTTGCGCATGTAGCCGGCGAGCTGCTCCACCGTGGTCAGCAGGATGCCGCTGGGGAGCTTCTCCTCGATGCCCATTCCGGTGCCCCTCCTCAGTCCCGTCAGTCCCAGTCCAAGCCGCCGCGACGCCACACGTAGGCGTAGACGGTCAGCAGCGTGAAAATGAACAGCACCATCTCGACCAGCCCGAAGATGCCCAGCTGGTCGAAGTGCACCGCCCAGGGATAGAGGAACACGATCTCGATGTCGAAGATGATGAAGAGCATGGCGGTGAGGTAGTACTTGACCGGGAAGCGCCCGCCGCCGACCGGCTGGGGGGTCGGCTCGATGCCGCACTCGTAGGCGTCGAGCTTGGCGCGGTTGTAACGCCGGGGGCCGGTCAGGTGGCCGGCGGCGACGGAGAAGGCCGCGAAGCCGAAGGCGAGCACTCCGAGGACGAGGATCGGGGCGTAGGCCTGCACGCCGGGCACACTCCCCTCTTCCGTCTCGCCGTGCGCACCGGCGGCCGGCGCGCACGTGCCCGGCGCGTGACCGGGCTTGCCATCCTAGGAGCGTCCGGGTCGCCACCCGAACGCGGGTTGTCGCGGGTTGCTCAGGCCGCGGGAGCCAGCCTGGAGAGGGCATTGATCACCCGGTCCATGGCGTCGCCACCGCGTGGGTCGGTGAGGTTGGCCATGAGCTTGAGCACGAAGCGCATCAGCACAGGGTGCGGTAGCCCGTGCCGGGTCGCGAGCTTCATCACGCGGTCGTCACCGATGAGCTTCACGAACGTGCGGCCGACCGTGTAGTAGCCGCCGTAGGTCTGCTTCAGCGCCTGCGGGTAGGCGGCCAGCGCCCGCTCCCGGCCGGCGGCGGTCGGCCGGGCCAGCGCCTGCGCGATGACCGCCGCGGCAAGCTGGCCGGACTCCATGGCGTAGGCGATCCCCTCACCGTTGAAGGGGTTGACCATGCCGCCCGAGTCCCCGACCAGCAGCAGCCCCCGGGTGTAGTGGGGCTGGCGGTTGAAGCCCATCGGCAGCGCGGCCCCGCGCACCGGCGTCGTGCGGTTCTCCTCGCGGAAGCCCCACTCCTCCGGCGTCTGGTCGAGCCAGCGGCGCAGCAGCGCCTTGTAGTCGACCTGGCCCCACGCCGTACTCGTGTTGAGGATCCCGAGCCCGACGTTCGACGTTCCGTCTCCCATCCCGAACACCCAGCCGTAGCCGGGGAGGAGGCGTTCCTTGTCCCAGAGCTCGAGCCACGACTCCAGCCAGGCGTCGTCGTGACGAGGGGACCGGTAGTAGGTGCGCACCGCGACGCCCATCGGTCGGTCGTCGCGCTTGCGCAGACCCATGGCCAGGGACAACCGGCTGGAGTTGCCGTCTGCCGCCACGACGAGCGGCGCGCGGTAGGTGGCCTCGCCGTCCTCCGTCCGCGCCGTCACGCCGGTGATGTGGCCGGTGCGGTCGTCCACGACCGGCGCGGTGACGGTGGCGCGCTCACGCAGGGTCGCGCCCGCCTTGACCGCCTGCCGCGCGAGCAGGTCATCGAAGTCGGTGCGCGGGCGGACCAGGCCGTACGGCGGGAAGCTGGCCAGCTCCGGCCAGGGCAGCTCGAGGCGCATCCCGCCTCCGATGATGCGCAGCCCCTTGTTCTGCAGCCAGCCCGCCCCGGCGCTGGTGTCGATGCCAATGTCCACCAGCGCCTTGACCGCTCGCGGCGTCAGGCCGTCGCCGCAGACCTTCTCGCGGGGGAACGCCGCCTTCTCCAGCAGCAGCACGTCAAGGCCGGCCTGCGCCAGGTGGTAGGCCGCGGTCGACCCGGCCGGCCCTGCGCCGACGACGATGACGTCGGCGTCGGGCGCTTCGGCCTGCGGGCGGGCCGGTGCTGGCTGGGCACTGATCACGGTCTGGCACCCCTCGCGGTCCGGGTCTCGTCGTACGCGGTGTGGCCTTGTGAAAACTTTCACGAACGAGCCGTCGCCAGTCTACGGCCTGCCCCTGGCCCGCTCCACGGCCGTCGCAGCGGGTGGCCGAGGGTGGGGCCTCCTGCGCGTCATCTGGAATCCGAATAATTATTCGGATTCCGGATGACGCCCGGGACGGACGGTGTCCCCGCTCGGTGTCCGCCGGCCGGTCAGGCGGCGGAAGGCCTCGGTCGCCGGGCGCGGTGGAGGGTGACGATGCCGAAGGTGAGGTCCGACCAGGCCACGTCGGCCCACCCGGCGGCGCCGACCCGTGCCGCGAGGGCGGCCTGGTCCGGCCACGCCCGGATGGACTCCGCGAGGTAGACGTAGGCGTCGGGGTTGCTCGACACCCGGCGCGCGACGGTGGGCAGGGCGCGCATCAGGTAGCCGGAGTAGACGGTGCGGAACGGTTTCCACGTCGGGTGGCTGAACTCGCAGACCACCAGCCGGCCGCCCAGCCGGGTCACCCGCAGCATCTCCCGGAGGGCGTCGTCCGGGTCGGCGACGTTGCGCAGCCCGAACGAGACGGTGACCGCGTCGAAGGAGCCGTCGGCGAACGGCAGCCGCAGCGCGTCACCGGCGACGAAGCCGAGCCCGGGATGCTCGCGCTTGCCCACCCGCAGCATGCCCAGGGAGAAGTCGCACGGGACAACATGGGCGCCCGCCACGGCGAACGGCATGGACGACGACCCGGTCCCGGCCGCGAGGTCGAGAACCCGGTCACCGGGCCCGGCGTCGACCGCCCGGCCGACCGCCCGCCGCCACGAGCGGGTCTGGCCCATGGACAGCACGTCGTTGGTGAGGTCGTAGCGTTCGGCGACGCCGTCGAACATCGCCGCGACCTCGTGCGGCTCCTTGTCCAGGTGGGCCCTCGTCACGGTCGCCACTGTCGCACAGGGGTCCGCGAGCCGACCGGCGTCAGGGAGATCGGGTAGGAAGGGACCATGCCGGACCTGGACATCACCGCCGCGGACGCCCACGTCTACGACGTTGCGATCACCGACGACCAGGGGCGCGACTCCCACCACCGGGTCCGCGTGCCCGAGCAGTTCCTGGCCGAGCTCGGTCTGACCGACGCGCAGGAGGCCAAGCTGGTGCGCGTGTCGCTGGACTACCTGCTGCGACGGGAGCCCCCGTCCTCGATCCTGCCCGAGTTCACCCTCAAGGACATCGGGCGCTACTTCCCGGACTACCCGGACGAGATCCGGGCGCTGGTCTAGCGCCACGTACGCTTGTCGACCGTGAGCACCGCCGCCGCCCTCGCGCCGACCACGGTCCGGTCGGTCCGCGTCGAGCCCGGCGACGACCTGCTCCGCCGCCTCCCCGTGCCCGACGACGTCCTGGCCTGGGTCCGGGACGGGTCGGGGCTGGTCGGGTGGGGCCAGGCGGCGCGGCTCGAGGTGACGGGCCCGGACCGTTTCGCCCGCGCGCGCTACTGGTGGCGCCGGTTCGTGTCCGAGCACCCGGTCGACGACGAGGTGGGGCTGCCCGGCTCCGGGCCGGTCGCATTCGGCAGCTTCGCCTTCGACCACGCCTCGCCGACCGCGTCCGTCCTCGTCGTGCCCCGGGTGGTCCTGGGTCGCCGTGACGGCGCGACGTGGCTGACGACAATGGGTCCCGCTCCCCGACCTTCCCGGCCGCAGCCCCCCGAGCGCCCCGAGCGGCTGCGCTACTCGGGCGGCAGCGACTCGGTGACCGACTTCCGCAACGCCGTGGCGAAGGCGGTTCGCCGGATCCGTCGGCGCGACTTGGCCAAGGTCGTGCTCGCCTACGACCTGGTGGCCGCCGCCGACGAGGCGATCGACCCGCGCTACCTGCTGCTGGGCCTGGCCGAGCGCTACCCCGACTGCTGGACGTTCGCCGTCGACGGCCTGGTCGGCGCGACCCCGGAGCTGCTCGTCAGCCGGACGGGCGACCGGGTGTGCGCTCGCGTCCTTGCCGGCAGCGCCGCGCGCGGGGCCGACCCGCAGGACGACCGGCGTCAGGCCGACGCGCTGCTCGCGTCGCGCAAGGACCGGGAGGAGCACCGCTATGCGGTCGAGTCCATCGTCGACTCGCTGGCGCCCCACTGCACCGACCTCCGCGTGCCCGAGACGCCCTACGTGCTGGAGCTCTCCAACCTCGCGCACCTGGCCAGCGACATCTCCGCCCGGCTCGCCGACGTCTCCTGCGCACTGGACCTGGCCTGCGCCGTGCACCCGACGGCGGCGGTCGGCGGCACGCCCACCGATGCCGCCGTCGACCTGCTCCGCGAGCTGGAGCGCATGGACCGCGGTCGCTACGCGGGCCCGGTCGGCTGGGTCGACGCCCGTGGTGACGGCGAGTGGGGCATCGCCCTGCGGTGTGCGCAGCTCGACGGGTCGACTGCGCGGCTCTTCGCCGGCTGCGGCATCGTCGCCGACTCGGATCCGGACGCCGAGGTCGCCGAGGCGCAGGCCAAGTTCGTGCCCGTCCGCGACGCGTTGGAAGGCGTCGGCTCCTAGCGCGTGAAATGCGACACCCCCGCCAGGTCGATCATGGCGGGGGTGTCGAGCTGCTACGGGGGCTAGCTGAGCCCGACCTCGACCCCACCGCTGAAGGCCGAATCGTGCAGCTCCAACTTTGTGGGCTTGCCTTGCTTGGGAAGATCAAAGACGACAACGCCCTTCAAGGCGTTGCCGGGGTTGATTTCCTCATAGAGCGACTTGCTGTCATCGAGGTAGATGGCCGCCTCGCTATCGGCGCTGTACTTCTTGTCACCGATGAATAGGTACTGGTTGTCTCCGAACAGGGACTGCGGCTCGTCACCGATGTTCTTCACGGTGATATTGACGAGCACAAACCTGCCTTGTGCCTTTACACCGAAGTCGCTGCCGCCGATCTGCTTCGGCCCAGGCTTGATGGACACGACCGTGAACTCGAACTTGCCGTCACGGACCTTGTCACCGATGCCCGCCATACTGGCGTCACCGTTCGACTCGTCCTGCTGGGACTCGTCGTTCGGCACCGAGGCTCCCTTACTGCTGGCATCGGCCGTGCTCGCCGTGTCGCTGCCGCCGCCCGCATTGGAGACGCTGACGACCGCGATGATCGCGATGATCGCCAGCGGCAGGACGAAGCGCTTCTTCTTGAACCACGGACGCTGGGCCTTCGCGTATGCCTTAGCCGCCTTTGCCTCGGCCTTCGCGTTCTTGTAGTCCTGGGGTGCCTGCCCCGGCGCCTGGGGCGGAGCGGCTTGATGATGTGACATGCATACTTTCCCGTCGGTCGAGGCAGCTTTCGGCTCTTTTGCCGGCCACGTGCAGCAGGCAACGTACATGCGCGTCCTGTACAGAACTGCCCGATTCACCCGAATCCTGGCCGAACGGTCGATATCACATAGTCCAAATGGACCAGACCTCAGAGGTCACTGACCCGGATCCGCGAGTAGCGGTGTGCTGATCGGCGTGTGAGACGACGAAGGTGCCTGTCCTGGTTGGAGAATCGAGGTTGCGAAGCCTTCGATCGTCCAGCCTGGAGAAGCACCTTGTCGGTGAAGAGCGTACATCGTCGTGGTCGGGTCCGGAAGCGTGTGCGGATCGGCGCGCTGGACCCGTCGTTGACCGCGACCTCGGGAGTGGCCGCGGTCGCGGAGTTCGTGGACAAGCTCGACGTGGTGGCCCGGTTCGATCGCGGCATCGGGTCGATCAAGAAGCGTGAGCGTGGTGTGAGTGCCGGCGAGGTGCTGGTCGGCATGGCGCAGTCACAGCTGCTGAGCGCAGATGCGCTGGTGGGTTTGGACCGGCAGCGCGCCGACCTGGCCGCGGTCGAGCTCTCGGCTGTGCCGGCGCTGGCGTCCACGACCGCGGCGGGCCTGGCTCGCCGGTTCGGCGCGGAGCAGTTGTCCGGTGTGGAGTCTGCGACTGCGGATCTGGCTGGTCGTGCCCTGGCGCTGCTGCCGGTCGACCGACGGGTCGCGCTGAGCGCGAAGGCGACACTGGATCTGGACTCCACCGACGTGGAGGTCTATGGGTCGAAGAAGCAGGGGGTGGCCTACAACTACGCCGGTCAACGCGCTGGTCGCCCGCATCTGGCGACCTGGGCCGAGGCCGGCCTGACCACCGCGGCAGACCTGCTGGCCGGCAACGACGACGTCCGGGCCCGGGCAGCCGACATGCTGCGCCGCGGGCTGGCCGGGATTCCCGAGCCGGTTCGTACCGCAGCCGCCGCAGCCAACCGGCTGCGCACCCGCGCGGACGCCGGCTACTTCACCGCCGACCTCGCGCACGCCGCTGTCGAGGAGGGCTGTGACTTCGCGATCGCGGCGAAGCGGAATACCGCGATGTGGCGCGCCTACGCGAGCATCGAGACCGACGCTTGGGTCGAGGCGATCGAGATGCCCGGCGCGCAGGTCGCCGCCACCGACTACGCCCCGGCCGGCTGGCCAGCCGACAGCTACACGATCGTGCGGCGGGTCCGGGTCGATGCCGAGGCGATCTCGACCGACCCGAGGTCGAGGCGGCGGCGCACCATCGACAAAGCCCAGCTCGCACTCGCCCTGGAGGGGACCGCGACACATGCCTACGCGGTGTCCTTCATCGTCACCAACATCCCAGCCAACGACCGGCCCGGTGACCCGACCGGCAATACCGAATCGATCGTCGAGGTCGAAGCGTGGTTCCGGCGTCGCACCGACATCGAGGACCGGATCCGCGAAGCCAAACTCGGCGCCGCGCTGCGCCATCTGCCCTCGGGGCACCACGGCGTGAACACGGTGTGGATGTGGGCCGCGCTCCTGGCCGGGAATCTCTCGGTGTTGCTCCAGGCACTGACCGGAATCGACCAGCACGGCCGCGCTCATGCCGCCCGGTTGCGTCACGAACTTCTGTGCGTCCCGGCCCGGCTGGTCCGCCACGGACGACGCCTGACCCTGCGGCTGCCACCCGGCGACCACCTGCTCCCAGTCGTGCTCACCCGGATCCGAGAACTCGACCTCGCGGCCTAACGCCGCCGTAGCGTCCCACCGACCAGGCACCCGGAGAACCGTCACCCGGAACGACACCGGGACCACCGGCGAGCCCACGCACCCATCGCCGACCATCAACCGCCTGGAAAGCCAGCCACGGTCACCGCTCACGCGCTACTCGCGGATCCGGGACTGAGCAGCCCGCATACATAAGCACGACGCACGCCTCGCATTGATGCGGGCCCGACGCGGCCCGCCTCGGCCCTGCGGCGAGGTCGCTCAAACCTGCAGCGCGGCCGCGACGGCCGACCGGAGCCGGTCGTGCAGGTCGCGGCTCGCCGTGCGGTCCGTCCGGACCTCGACGACCCCGACGCCGGTCGCCGGCGAGAGCGCGGCGGCCAGCTCGTCGCCGGTCGCCACCAGCTCGTACGCCGTGTGTGTGGCGGCGCACACGGCTGCGAGGTCGACACCGTGAGGTGTCCCGAACAGCCGCTCGAAGGAGTCGGCGTGCTCGGGTGCGCCCTGTTCGAGGAGCGCGAAGAGGCCACCGCCGTCGTCGTTGTTCACCACGACGGTGAGGTCGGGGCGCGGTTCGTCCGGGCCGATCACGAGCCCGGTGACGTCGTGGAGGAACGTCAGGTCCCCTACCAGCGCGACCGCGGGTCCGCCGTGTGCCAGCGCCGCCCCGACTGCCGTCGACACGGTGCCGTCGATGCCGGACGCCCCGCGGTTGGCCAGCACCGTCGCGTCGGCCGGCCAGGGATCGGCGAGGTCGAGGTCGCGCACGGCGCTGGAGGAGCCGGCGACCAGCAGGGCCCCGGCACCGGTCGCCGCGGCGACGACGCGGGCCGCGCCGGGCCCGGACAACGGACCGTCGGCGAGGACCTCGGCCATCGCCGCACGGGCCGAGGCGTCGGCGTCGAGCCAGCCGGTGAGCCACACGTCCGGTTCGGCGGGTTCGCCGGTGGGCACGGACCGGCCGGCCGGGACCCCGACCACCTCGAGGTCGCGTCGGGCAAGCAGCCGGGTCACCGGGCGGGACAGCGTGGGCCGACCTGCCACGACGACCCGCTCGATGTCGGCGCCGAGGTGTGCGAGCAGGAACCGGTAGGCCGCGAGCGCGTTCGGCCCGCTGCGAGCGCCCGAGGTCGGCTCGGCGAGCAGCGGCCACCCGTTGGCCTCGGCCAGGCCCCGCGCGCCGGGTCCCGCGCCGTCCCCGGCGACCACGACCGTCCGCGGCCCCCTGGCCACCTCGACCGGCGTCGCCGGGAGCGGCACCGGGCGCGGGTCCGGTGGCTCGACCGTCGACCCGAGCGGCTCGGCCCGGCTGTCGACGCTGTCGGGCACCAGTGGCTCCCGGAGGGCCACGTTGAGGTGGACGGGGCCGGTGGCCGTTGCCGCGAGTCCCTCGGCCACCACCGACCGCCATCCGGCGGTACCCGGCACGTCGTCCACCGACAGATCGACGAAGAACCGGACCGAGCCCCCGAACAGCCGCACCTGGTCGATGG
>JBOGDY010000030.1:0-14122 GCA_050742955.1 Actinomycetes bacterium
GGTCGAGCCGGACCGACTCGGGCAGCACGAATCGCCGGCGGACGAGGTCGAAGTCGATCGGCCGCAACAGCTCGCAGAACCAGCCGTCCGGCTGCGGGATGAAGCCGAAGGAGTCGTTCTGCCAGCGCACCTCGTTGCCCGCCTCGACCAGGGCCAGCAGCATCGGGGCGAGGTGGCTCATCGGCGGCTCGCCGGGGCGGCGGGTCGCCTCGATCACCTCACGGTCGTCGGACATGCGGCCATCCTCTCCCAGCGTCCCGCTCACGGCGCGGGCACGGTCTCGGCGTCGACCCGCGCCGTGAGGTTGGTCAGGCAACGCCGCTCCGCCACGTCGAGGACACCGTCGTCGACCAGGCGCTGCATGTCGCGGACGTAGACCTGGCGGAGCCCGCCGGCGCCGTAGTCGGGGTTCCTCAGGGCGTAGCCGACCGCGACGTCGAGGTCGTTGCCGGCCCGGTAGACGGTCAGCTCGTCGCGGTAGCTGCCCTCGTAGGGGCGGACCTGCACCCCCTCGAACAGCTCGCGGGCGTCGGTGCCCACCTCGTCCACGACCGACCTGGGCACCGCGAAGCCGCTCAGCGGCAGGTCGGGGAGGTCGGCGACGGTGCCGGCCCCGATCTCGTCGCCGGCCCGCAGCCGGGCGGGGTACCAGTCGTCGACGCCCGGGTAGTTGCCCCGGCCCTGGATGCCGGCGGCGATGCCGGCCGGTGAGTCGGCCGGCAGGTTGGGCTCGGGCAGCAGCGGCTCCCGGCCGTGCAGCAGGCGGCGGGCACGGTCCAGGTAGGAGAGCCGCTCGCGCGGCTCGGTCAGGCGGTCGAGGCGACGGAAGGTGGTGCCGACGTCGGCGACGGTGTCGAGGGCACGCACGCCGCGGGTCGCGCGGACCGCGGCCCCGCCACCAGCGGTGGCGAGGGTGACGAGCAGGTCGGGCACGAGATGGCCGATGGCCCGGCCCGGTGACTCCTGCCACGTCTCCCAGTCGAGGACCGCCTTGCCGAACTCGACCGGGTGGGTCGCGCCGTAGGTCAGTCCCTGCGCGAGGGCGTGCATGTCACGCGCCCAGCCCTGCGGGTCGACGAGCATCCGCACCTGCGACACCGACCAGGCGAACTCGGCCAGTCCAGCCGTGGCCTCCCACGCGCCGCGGCCGATCTCCGCGACGAAGTGCCCGGCGTCCTCCCACCACCGCGGTTCGCGCGGCGCCGCGGACCAGGCGGCCGCGACGGTGCGGGCCGCGCGGTCACCGGCCTCCCGCACCAGGTCACGCGCGGCGGCGAGCAGACCCTCGGCGCGATCGCGGGACGCGGTGTCGGCCTCGGCGTAGACGGTGATCGCACGACGGGCCTCGCCCTGCGCGTCGCGCAGCACCGCCGCGTAGCCGGCGACCGCCGCCGCCGTCGCGGCGAAGGCCTCGGCGGCCGTCTCGTAGCGCTCCGGCTCGGCGTCGACGACGTCACGGAACGCGTCGCCGGCCGGGCCGACCCACTCGCCGGCATCGACGGCGCGCAGCCGGGCCGCCGCGCCGCCGAGCCCGCCGGCAAGAGTGCGGGCGCGGTCGACCAGGCGGTCGAGGTCGTCGGGCGAGCCCGGCACCAGCTCGGCGGCGCGTGCCCCGGCGGCCAGCGTGGCCGGCATCAGGCGCCGGGGTCCGGTCGTGGGGCGCCGCGATGCAACGACGACGCGGCGAGCCCGACCGGGTGGTCGCCCGCCGGGTCGACCAGCAGGCCGTAGCCGCGCGGGAGCAGGTCGAGCAGGTCGGCGCCGGTCGTCGCGAACCAGTCGCACTCGCCGGCCCACCGGCCGAGCTCGTCGAGCGACGTGAAGACCGGCACGTGGCCGGCCCCTACCGGGCCCGCGGCCAGCACGCCGGGCCGCTGCGGCCGCACGGGACGGGGCGCGTAGACCGTGGCCGCCAGGAACGCCGCGTGCAGCTGCTCGGGTGTGCTGTCGCCGCGCGCGAAGCCGGCGACCACAACGGCCAGGTCGACGGCGGTCAACCGCAGGCGCCTGCGATCGTGGCCTCGACCTCGGCGTAGACGGTGCCCGCGTCGGCCAGCATCGTGGCCAGCGTCTCGGCGTCCTCAACGAGGCAGCCGAGGCCGTGGGACCACGTGTCGAGGAAGGTGCACACGGCCTCGGTCAGGCCGGCGTGGCCGCTGTCACCGGCCAGCGCGGTCAGGGTGCCGCGGGACTCCCCAACCTGGCGCGCCACGCCGATCGCGTCGCGCAACCGCAGCCCGGTGTCGCGCAGGAGGGCGGGGTCGACCTCGAGGTAGCAGCTCACGTCGCGAAACTAGCGAGCGGGACCCGCCACGACGGGTCGTCCGTCCACAGGTCACGGAGAGTAGGCAGCCCTCGCCCAGGGTCACCACTGGTACGAGCGCGTGACATGCCGCCGATCTCCGCATCCGGCCACCCTGCGTGACGGATCATGGGTCTCCGGTCGAGGGGGAGGACCACTGTCCGACGGGGGAGTTGACGGCGGCCTGGAGCGGGTGGCTCCGGCCGTGGGCAGCATGCGCCCCGACGAGAGCCGGTGGCCGGCCGTGTTCGCGGACAGCCCGAGAGCTTGGCTGCTGCACGCGGCGATGCACGACAGCCTCACCAACCTGCCCAACCGCCGGCTGCTGAAAGACCGGCTGGACACGGCGCTGGCCCGTTCGAGGCGGAGCGGGAGCGGGCAGACGGTCGCGGTGCTGTTCATCGACCTCGACGACTTCAAGCGGGTCAACGACGACCTCGGTCACGACGCCGGCGACGAGCTGCTTGTGGCCGTCGCCCGCAACATTCTCTCGGCCCTCCGGTCGTGCGACACGGTGGCGCGGCAGGGCGGCGACGAGTTCGTGGTGGTCTGCGAGGACGTCACCGCGGAGGGGGACGTCTCCCGCCTGGTACGCCGCCTGCGGGAGGCGATCCGCCGACCGGTCCTGCTCCGCGGCCGGCAGGTCTCGGTCGAGGCCAGCGTCGGCGTGGCCGTACCGGGACACAGCGCGGTGACCAGCCAGGAGCTGGTCAGGCTGGCCGACCTGGCGATGTACCGCGCCAAGGCACGCCGGAACGTCGACTTCGTCATGGCCGAGGACAGCCTCGCGGCGGCCACCGGGCGGGCACCGTGCGACAAGCTGGTGAGCGAGCTGCGGCACGCGGTCCAGGCCGACCAGCTGGTCCTGCACTACCAGCCGGTGGTCCGCTTCGACGGCTCGCTGCTCGGCCTCGAGGCGCTGGTCCGCTGGCCGCACCCGCGGCTGGGCCTGCTGCTGCCGGGCGAATTCCTGCACGTCGCCGAGGGCACCGAGCTGGGAAAGCCGGTCTCCGACTGGGTGCTGCGGACCGCCATCAGTGACGCCGCGTCCTGGTGCGACCCCACCGTTCGGGTGAGCGTCAACGTGTGGGCCACGGAGGCCGGCCAGCCGGGCTTCGCCAGCACTGTCACCGAGCTGCTCACCTGGGCCGGGCTGCCGGGCCGCGGGCTCTACCTGGAGATGCGCGAGAGCGACCTGGCGGCCGGCGGGCCCGCCCTGGCCGACGAGCTCGAGCAGCTGTGCCGGCTCGGTGTCGGCCTGGCCGTCGACGACTTCGGCACCGGCGGCTCCTCGCTGACCGACCTGCGCACCCTGCCGGTGGGCGCGCTGAAGATCGACCGGACCTTCGTCGCGGCGTCGGACGATCCCGCGGAGGCGGCCCTGGTGGGCGCGGTGGGTGCCGCGGCACGGGCCCTCGGCCGACACGCGGTCGCGGCCGGGGTGGAGACGCCGGAGCAGCTGCGCCGGGTGAAGGGCATGGGCTACCGGAGCGTGCAGGGCTTCCTGACCGGTCCCCCGGCGCCGCTGGTGGACCTGCGCGACGTGGTGCGGGACCGCAGGGTGACGATCCCTCAGTCGTAGCCCAGCTCGTGCAGCCGGCCGTCGTCGATCCCGAAGTGGTGCGCGATCTCGTGCACCACCGTGATGTGCACCTCGTCGATGACCTCCTCGCGGTCCTCGCACATCCGCAGGATGGGCCCGCGGAAGACGACGATCCGGTCCGGCAGCACCCCGCCGTACATCCAGTCCCGCTCTGTCAGCGGGGTGCCCTCGTAGAAGCCGAGGAGGTCGGGGTCCTCGGCAGGCGGCTCCTCCTCGACGAAGACCGCGACGTTGTCCATCAGGGCGGTCAGCTCCGGGGGTACCTCGTCGAGGGCCTCGGCGACCAGGGCCTCGAACTCCTCGGGCGTGATGGCGAGCACACCACCGATTGTGACGCGGGGGCGTTGCGGGGTGCGCCGGTGCCGCTGTCCTGCCGATGACACCCCGTCGGGTAGGAAGGTGGGGATGAGCACCAGCGAGCCGTCGAGGGCGCCGTGGTGGCAGCCGTGGCGGCGGTGGCCACGGACGGTCGTGGTCGCGGAGATCCTGCTCATCGGGGTGGTCGGCTGCTGGCTGGGGCTGCTCGCCGGCGGCCGGCTCGACACGACGGTGGGTCCGCTGCACACCCGGATGACGCTGACGCCGACCACGACCGGCGACTCGGTGCTGGCTCTGCCGCCGCTGGGTGAGCTCAGCCTGGACAGCCATGACGGCCCCTGGCGGCTGGAGGCCGAGGTCACCCAGATCGACGAGGCCGCCGCCCGCGAGATCTTCCGCGACCCCAAGACGTTGCAGGGGCTGCCGGACCAGGTCGTGGCCGACGTGCGCTCGGGCACGACGCGACTGGTGCTGCAGGCCGGGGCGGCCGCCGTGGCCGGATCGTTCCTGCTCGGCGTACTCGTGTTCCGGCGGCGATGGCGCCGCAGCCTCGCCGCGGCGGGGGTGTCGCTCGCCTGCGTGCTGGCCGGCGGGGCGGCGGCCGCGGCCACGTGGAACCCGAAGGCGATCGACGAGCCGCGGTACGAGGGGCTGCTCGCCGCGGCACCGAACGTGGTGGGCGACGCGCGCAGCATCGTGAGTGACTTCGGGAAGTACGAGGAGCAGCTCGCGAAGATCGTGACCAACGTCTCCCGGCTGTACGACGTGACCTCCACCCTGCCGGTCTACGGACCCAGCAACTCGACGATCCGGGTGCTGTTCGTGTCGGACCTGCACCTCTATCCGTCGGCGTGGGAGATCATCCGGTCGATCACCCAGCAGTTCCAGATCGACGTGATCGTGGACACCGGCGACATCAGCGACCACGGCACCGCGACGGAGAACCGCTACGTCGAGCCGATCGGCACCCTCGGGGTGCCCTACGTGTTCGTCCGCGGCAACCACGACTCGCTCGTGACCCAGCAGGCCGTGGCGGATCAGAAGGGCGCGGTGGTGCTGGACAACCAGGTCGCCGAGGTCGCCGGGCTGCGCATCGCCGGCGTGGGCGACCCCCGCTTCACCCCCGACAAGGACACCCGCGGCAAGGATGCGCCGGCCAGCGTCACGACCGTCGCCGAGGGGCTCGCCGACGTGGTCCGCGAGCAGATCGCCGCCGGCACGCCGGCCGACGTCGTGATGGTGCACGACCCGGCGATGGCCGACCAGCTCGACGGCCTCACGCCGCTGGTGCTGGCCGGACACTTCCACCGGCGCGAGCAGCACATGCTGCCCGCCGGGACGCTGCTCTTCCAGCAGGGGTCGACGGGGGCGTCGGGCCTGCGCGGGCTGGAGAAGGGCCTGGAGAAGCCGACGCCGGTCCGCGCGTCTGTCTTGTATCTCGACCGGGACACCCGCGCTTTGCAGGCCTGGGACGACATCACGCTGGGCGGGCTGGGGCTGACGTCGGCGAAGATCGAGCGCAGGACGTACGACGGGCCCGGGCTCGGCCCGCCCCCGACGCCCTCGCCTACGGCCTCGGCCACCCCCTGACGCCGTGTTCCCTCTGTGTCCCCGCGTGGCCCGCCGGTTCCGGGAACGCTTTGGTGAACCCCGGGAGAGTCCCCTATGCTTTCCGGGTCCCCGACGGCTTGGACGCCGTGGGCCAACCCGCCCTCATCGTCTAGTGGCCCAGGACGCCGCCCTTTCAAGGCGGTAGCACGGGTTCGAATCCCGTTGGGGGCACGCACGGCAAGGTCCTGTGGAGCAGCTTGGAGTGCTCGCCACCCTGTCAAGGTGGAGGCCGCGGGTTCAAATCCCGTCAGGACCGCGCCAGGCCGGCTCCTCGGAGCGGCCCTTGGCCAGGTAGCTCAGTTGGTACGAGCGTCCGACTGAAAATCGGAAGGTCGGCGGTTCGACCCCGCCCCTGGCCACCACAAAACCGCAGGTCACAGCGTCGCAGTGACGGCGCCATCACTCCCTGTTAGAGATCTTGCTAACACTTTGCTAACAAGCGCTTCTTTCACAGTTTTCGGCGTTGCCTACCCTGCGTGACGTTGATCTTCCCGAGGCTTCGCGCGGTGCACCTCGAGGTCCTCGCTCAGCCAGTCAGGATCGCGAGCGTGGCGCGGCCATTGCTGCGGATGTCCCCGGGCACCAGCGCCCATGCCGGGTGCGCGGGGTCGTGGAGGGCGGTCGGCTGCCGCAGTCGGCGCAGGTCTTTCCGGGTGAGCTGGTCACGCATCTCGAACGGGTCCTCGACCAGCGCGCACAGCAGGGCAAGATCGCGAAGGTGCCGGGCCGGGTCGTGGTCGACGCCCGAGGCGGCCGCCTTGAGGACGAGGGCCGCGAGCAGCGTCGGGCGCGGCAGATGTCCGACGCGGCCCTCGTGGACCACGGTGACGGTCTCCGTGCGGGCCAGGGCCTGGGTACCGCCCGGGAACTCGATGGTGCGGTTCGGCGGTGCCGTCACCAAAAGCTGCGTATCGGCCGGCAGGCCCTCGGGGGCGAGGACGTCGACGACGACAGACCTCGGCTCGGCTGGCCGCGAGCAGCGTCGGGCGATGCCGTCCGCGCTGGGAGTGTTCGGTTCGAAGCCGGCAGCCCCGAGGGCGGCGACGACATCACGGACCGCGGACGGCCTGGTGCGGACATCGGCGACGACGTCCACGTCCTGGCTGATCTGCGGAGGCACCCGCCCGTGCTCGAGAGCGTGCAGAAGGACCATCTGCCCGCCGACGAGAGCCCACCCGACCGTCAGCTGTTCGCCCAGGTCGAGCAGCACGTGCCACAGCTCGTCGACCGGCGCCGCAAGCGGCGGCAGCTCGATGGTCGGCTCGGTCACCGGTTCACCGGTCGCTGTTCGCAATGGCACCGAGCAGGGCACTGGCTCGGTCGTTCAGCACCCGCGCGGCCGCGTTGACGGCGCGCGGCTCAGCGTTCTCGAGCAGGTCTGCAGCCAGCACCGGGACGCTCAATTCGCCGTCAGCGGGCCACCAGCCACCGCGGGGCACCCTCACCATCAGCGACGGCCGGCTTGAGCGCTCGTCCAGGGCGTAGCGCACGACAACGCGCGGCCAGGCGTCGCGGCGCACGTAGAGCTCAGGCTGGGCGCCCAGCGCGACAAGGTCAAGCCCCCGTGCAGCCGCTTCGCCGGGCCCGGCGACGAGGACTCCCGGCTCTGCCTGGAGCCGGCGGATGGCGGCGGGATGCACGGCGACGCGCCGAAGGTCGGACCGGGCGTGCAGAGCGGCGCGCCAGCGCGAGGCATCAGCGCCCGCGAGCGCGCGCGCCTGCGCGCGGACCTGGCTACGCGCAACCGGCGACAGCCACGGCGCGCGTCCCCCGTCGAGCAGCTCCAGCAGGCCCCAGGCGCGCTGGGCGGACATCGGGCGCCCGACCGGCCGCGGCTCACCACCCCTCGGGGACAGCGACTCCAGTCGGGCGACGTCGTCGCCGTCCACCACCCAGGAGCCACCGAGACGACGTCCGGCCAGCCGCCCGTCGCGCAGCAGCCGCCGGACGCGGGATTCGTCGACGCGAAGGCGCTGGGCTGCCTGGTTCACGCTCAGGTCCAAGACCCACCATCTTTCGCTAATTATCCCGGAGACGGGCCGATTCACGTAACACTGTCGCACGCAAGACAATGCTCAGCAACTATCCCGTCTGCGGGATAATTTCCGTAACAGATCACGAGGACCTACGGTTGCGCCACCGGCGGGATGCGCGCCGGCACGGTGGTCAGTGCGACGATGGAAGGACGCGACCGGCCGCCCTGCCGAGCGATCGCGCACCTCATGGGCGACCCGTACGACGGCGGGCCACCGTGCCTTATTTGTTTGCCTACTTTAGTGGTTCTCGATAAACCGCGGTAAAGCCGATAAGGTCTGGGTCCATGGACCCGATTCGGAACCCCTACACACCCAATGCCGGGGCGCAGCCGCCAGCCGTGATCGGGCGCGACGTACAGATCCAAACCTTCGAGGTGCTCCTCAAGCGCATGGCCGCTGGACGCACCGAGCAGTCCATGATCATCACCGGCCTCCGCGGTGTGGGGAAGACCGTTCTCCTCGGCCGATTCGAGAGGACTGCCCGGGCACAAGACTGGGTCGTGGTCGAACGCGAAATCTCGAAGCACGACAACTCCGAGTTCCGCCGCCAAATCGCAGCCTCGATGCGCACCACCCTTCTCGAGTTGAGCCCGCGCGCCCGATGGACCGATCGCTTCGAGCGCGCCGCCGGAATTCTCAAGTCCTTCACACTCTCGGTGGATCCGACCGGCACGATCACGGCTGGGATCGACGTCGACGCGTACGAGGGCCTGGCCGACCGGCAAGACCTCCAGTCCGATCTGACCGATCTTCTGGTCGCCGTCGGCGAGGCTGCGGCCGATTCCAGGCGGGGCGTGGTGCTCCTCTTCGACGAGGTGCAGTTCTTCAACAAGCCGCAGTTGGAGGCGCTCATCTCGGCGGTCCACAAGACGGTCCAGCGAGGCCTGCCGATCACGATGGTCGGTGCCGGACTGCCGCAGATCGCCGAACTCGCCGGGGATGCGAAGTCGTACGCCGAGCGGCTGTTCAAGTTCCCCAGGATCGGCAACCTCGCGGCCAGCGACGCCCGCAAGGCCCTGGCGGACCCCGCTCTGGACGAGGGAGCGAGCTACACCGACGACGCCCTGGATCTCGCCGTCGAGGTCACCGGCGGTTACCCATACTTCATCCAAGAGATGGGCTACGCCGTCTGGGCAATCGCCGAGGGTTCGGTCATCACCCGCGTCGACGTCGAGGACGCGGTTCCTCTGTACGAGTCGAAGCTGGACGAGTCGTTCTTCCGGGTCCGGCTCGACCGGGCCACCGAGATGCAGCGCGCCTACCTCAGGGCGATGGCCGAGCTCGGACCGGAGATGCAGAAGGCTCAGGCGGTCGCCGATGTCATGGGCCGCAGGTCGACCCAGCTCGGCCCGACCCGCGCCCAACTCATCGACATGGGTCTGCTCTTCACCCCAGAGCACGGCTATGCCGAGTTCACCGTTCCGCACTTCGACAAGTTCATGCTTCGCGCGATTCCCGAACTCGAGGTGCCTCCGCCGCGTCCGCGGAGGAGACGGGACAACTGACCGCACCGCTCTGCGGTCGGTGGCCTTGTCCACGTCGCTTCGGGCCGGGAGGCGTTCGTACAGGTCGAGGAGCGCGTGCCCGGACGCGGCTGCGCCACCGACATCGGCGGTAGGACGATCACCGCAGCGCCTCGACCAGCTGCCATTCGGCCTCGGGACGCCGGTCGGGGCGCGGCCGGCGCGAGCACGGCCCACGCCGCGCGCCGGGACAGAGGTTGCCCAGGCCGACTGGACACCTGGTGAAGCAGGGCCTCGTCGATGGCCCACTGGCGCCCGACCCGGACTGCGGGGAGCGAGCCATCAGCGATGCGCTGATGAACCCGCGCCGGCGAGACGCCAAGCCGATGCGCCGCCTCGGCGACGCTGACGAATGCCATATACAGAACCCCACAAGCACTTTTAGGGAGTGCACCGGGGATGCGCTGCGGCAGGTGGGACAGTGCGACGCTGAGCATGCCCGAGGCGACAGGTCAGCATGACGCTACGAGGCTCTTGTCATCGGCTCTTGGTCGATCCGATGATACATTGACGGCATGTCCTCGCCGGAGATATCGGCCTGGCCCGCGATCGGGTGGGAGGAGCGGCCGTGGGTTCCGCGGACGTCGCCGGACCTGCTGCCCCGCTCGATCGCGGCAGGGCACCGCGGTACTTACCGGGCGGCCGTCGCGCCGGAGATCGCCGCGCTCCAGCCGCAGCTCCCGGGCGAGGTGCTCGCGATGGCCGAGGACGCGTCCAACGCCATCGCGCGCTTCGACGCCGAGGTCGGCGCCGAGCTGACCCCGTTCGCATCGGTGCTGCTGCGATCGGAGTCGGCGTCGTCGTCCAGGATCGAGAACCTGACCTCAGGTGCGAAGTCGATCGCGCTGGCCGAGCTCGGCAGTGACGAGAAGCGCAACGCCACCGAGATCGTCGGCAACGTTGCAGCAATGCGGGCCGCGTTGGGCCTCGCCGATCAGCTCGACGAGGAGGCGATCCTCGCGATGCACCGCGCGCTCTTGGAGCACACCGAACCGGCGATCGCAGGCAGGTGGCGGCCCGAGCAGGTGTGGGTCGGCGGGACCGCCTATGGTCCGCACACCGCTGAGTACGTCGCGCCGCACCAGGACCGCGTCCCGGCGGCCATCACCGACCTGGCGCGCTTCGCCCGGCGCAACGACATCCCGGTGCTCGTGCACGCTGCGATCGCACACGCACAGTTCGAGACCATCCACCCGTTCCCCGACGGCAACGGCCGCACCGGGCGCGCGCTGATCCATTCGATGCTGCGCGCCAAAGGCCTCACGCGGAAGGTCACGGTCCCGGTGTCGGCCGGGCTGCTGGCCGACACCCGGGCGTACTTCGACACGCTCACCCGGTACAGGGAGGGCGAGATCGCGCCCATCGTGGAGACGATGGCGAACGCCAGCCTGCTGGCCATCGACAACGGTCGCCGGCTCGTCGACGAGCTGCGCGGCATCCGTCAGGGCTGGAACGACACGATCAAGGCCCGCCGCGACTCGACAGCCTGGAGGCTGGCCGACCTGCTGATGCGCCAACCCGTGGTCGACTCCGCGGCCGTGGTCGACGAGCTCGGGATCGGGGAGGCGAATGCGCTGCGACCAATCAACGTCCTGGCCGACGCCGGGGTGCTCACCGAGTTCACCGGCTTCAGGCGGAACAGAATGTGGCAGTCACGCGAGGTCATCGCCGCGCTGGACGAGTTCGCCGCACGGGCGGGCCGGAGAGGCTGAGTCACCGGTCAGCGAATCATGCGGAGGACCTCGTTCACGGCGACGACGTCGAAGGCCTCTGGATCGAAGTCGTCGTCAAGCCATTCGGCGAACGTCTCGTGGTCGGGATGCTCCTGGTCGTGAACAGCCACCAACATCTCGGCGTATCCCCACGGGCCACCGGAGTCCTCGGGCGGGCAAGCCCGCTCTCCTGCCAGGCAGGAGGCCTGTGGAACCGGTTCGCCTATCTCCTCCACGACGATCTCGTGGCGCCAGCCGTCCCCGAAGTCGTACGTGTAGAGCATGCGCGCTCCCACGGCAGGGAGAACCTCGTGAAGTCGAGCGGTGGCCTCGCGACGCACCCCGGAATCCCATGCCGGGTCGGGCACTCCGTAGCGGACACCATCGATGTCGAACTCGTGCAGGTGGGAGTCCTCCCATCCCATCGCATGCTGCAGCGCCATATGCACGAGACCGAGATGCCAGTGCCCCGGAACCACGATCCAGCGCCGCACCGGGGGCGTCACCTCCTCGAGCTCCACCTTCAGCTGGTAAGAGGGCGCCCTCGCCGCCTTGCCGGCCATGCTCAATCCTTCCGCCGTCTCGCCGGGTGCGGGCAGCCGCACGCCGGAGGTCTCGCGACCCTAGAACACTTTGGACTCACGCCTCCGGGCACTGACCATCGAGAAGGTCTTCTGTCGAGATCCCCGTCACCGGTCGCAGCGATCAGTCGGCGATGCTGATGGGCCGCGCGCCCGAGGCTCCCTCGACGCCTGCCGTGGATGTTTGTCACCGGGCGACTAATAGACTACTATTCTGGTCTATGGGTACGTTGCCGTTGTCTGAGGTCAAGGCACGGCTGTCCGAGATCGCGGACGAAGTCGATCGCACGCACGAACGAGTCCACGTCACCCGCAACGGTCGCGAGTACGTGGTGCTGCTCTCGGCCGAGGATCTGGACTCCCTCGAGGCCACCATCGAGCTGCTCGCCGACCAGGACGCCGTCGCGCGTGTTCGGGAGGCCGAGGCTGCCGTGGCCGGCGGTCAGCTGACCACGGTGGACGAGATGGCCGCGCTCATGCAGCAGCGTCACGAGCGCGCGCGTGACGCATGAACCAGATCCGCCGTACCGCGTCGTCCTGGCCCCCGGTGCGCGACGCGCGCTGACGGAGGTGCTCCCGGAGGCGGCAGCGTTCGCGGCGTGGGAGTTCATCATCGGCCCGCTCGCGCGAGCACCGCGCCGGGTAGGTGCACCACTTCGTGCACCGTTCGAAGGTCTCTGGCGCGCCCGTCGCGGGGACTACCGCGTCCGTTACCGCATCGACGAGGAGGCGCACCGGGTCGACGTCCTCGACATCGCCCACCGCCGCGACTCCTACCGATCCCGACGAGGAGCTCAGCCCCCCCAGCCGTCGAGCAGTGACTCGACCACCTGCTCCTCGTGCACTGCCTCGCCACGTTCGGCCATCGCATCCGCCAACGAGGGTTCCCACGGCGTCGGCGCGGGTCGTCCCTCCAACGGCCCACCGCCCGGCGCGGCCCGGTAGTCCTGCTCGGTCATCCGCCAGGGCGCGACGCCGGTCTGCTCCCGCAGCCAGCTGCAGATCTCCACACCCCGCCAGTCGAAGTCGCCGTGATAGCGGAGCGGCGCGTCGAGCCGTTGCAGCAGGTCCACCGCGACATGTGAGGGCCACCCGGACGTGCACACGACCGGGAACCGACCACCGTGCCGCACGGCGAAGGCCTCGAGAACCGAAGGGTTCTCCACGACCAGCACCTGCCCAGGACCAAGCGCAGGCTCACACCTTCGCAGCGACCACGGGGTGATGTGCACCGGGTCGCCCACGTCGGCCGCCGCGCGCAACAAGCCCTCCCGCGCACCGCCGTACGTCGGTCTCAGTCCCAGGGTGAGCACCGACGTGGACACCGTGTCGGCGAGCACGCCCACGCCCTGCCACAGATCGCGGCGGCCCGCCGCCGTCAACGGCACGACGTCGACCAAACCGCGCAGCACCACGGCCGCCAGCGGGCGGCCGTCGTCGAGTGCGTGCGCGTCGCCGACGACCGAGGCGGCGAGCTCGGTGCGCAGCCGGGTCGCACCCGGCAGCTCCTCGCGGACCGCGATGGCCCGCTTCACCAGACCGACCGGGTCTGCGACGCGGGTCAGGATGCCGCTGACGCGCACCCGCTCCGCCCACGCGGCGTCGACCGCGGCAAGCAGCTCGATCGGGGCGAGGCGCGCTTCCCGCTCGGCGCTCCGGTCCCGCAGCGGCCCGGTCGCGGCTTCGACCACCTCGACGAGAGCGATGCCCGCGCGTTGGTGCAAGAGCGCGTCGAGATCGGCCAGCACGAGGGTCACGTCGCCGGTCACCGGCCGGCCCAGCACGCCGGACAACGCGTGCCGCGTGGGCCGGTCCAGGCCCCCGAGCCGCGTTGTCCGGGCACCGCGCTCCAGCGGCGCTCGCAGCCGCTGCCACACCGACTCCAACGACGAGTCCGCGAGCCACGCCGGCAGGGTCATCCTTCGCCGACCAGCACGTGCCCGTCCCAGCTGTAGCGGTACTGCGCGATGCCCGGTTCCCCCGGCGCGCGCAACGCCTCGTAGATGGCCAGCGACGGGACCGTCGGGTGGTCGCCCCACAGCCGCTCGCTGGTCAGCACGAAGTCCAGGTCCAGGTCGACGAGCAGCCCGAACAGCAGCGGGTGCGTGCGCACGTCGATCTTCGGGAACGCGTCGTCGAGCAGGATGAGCCGCGGCGCATACGGCGCGGCCCCGGCGACGGACGTGAAGTGCGCCGCCGCCGCGGCGAACAACGGCAGGTAGCACACCACCTTCTGCTCCCCCTGGGACAGCGGCGTACGCCGGGTCAGGGTGCTCCAGGACTCGGTGCCGGGCCGGTGCAAGCGGACTGCGAACGCGGACCAGCGCCGGTAGTCCAGGGCCCGGGCGAGGTGCTCGGCGTAGCCGCGTTCGGGCTCGGCGGCGCGCTGCACCTCGATCAGCGCTCCCAGAGCGTCCCGGAGGCGGTCGGACTCGT